>CAJXPG010000194.1 GCA_913057925.1 uncultured Colwellia sp.
GATGTGTATAAGAGACAGATTTATTACTTATTAATTCAAAATTGTAATCGTCATCTGCTAAGTAAAACAATTTAACAAACTAATAATGATTCGTTTCAACATGGTTTAGCTCTAGAACAAAGAGATTGCACGGAGCTGACGATAGTCAGTGAGTACATTCGAAGCAGTTATTGAGTTTTACCATACAGAAAGGGATTATTATTCCCCTTCTAGGCCCCGCACTGGTTTAAGCTGTTCCCATTCGTGACATGATGGACAAGACCAGTAATGAATTTGACTATCAAATCCACAAGTTCTGCAACTGTACCTATGTTTAATTTTAAGGTACTCACCAATTAACTCTTTAATCAAATCTAGACTTGCGTTGCTCACATCGTTATCTGAGTTATCAGCTTGCATATTTACAAAGTGTTCAAAGCCTCTGATGGTAGGTCTGCGTTTCAATGCTGATAAGATGAACTCTATCGCTTTTTTCTTGCCGTGTTTTTGTTCAACATGGCTTAAGTAGCTAATTAAAGCACCTGAGCTAGCGGTTTCGTCATATACTTTTTTAATAAATTGATAGAATTCATCAAGCGCATCTAACCGTGTATAACATGCTAACATCGGTTCAATAACATCCGGAAAGAACTCACTGTCTTGCTGATATATTGCTTGATAGCATTTAGCGGCAAGTTCACATTGCTGATTTTTTTCATAAATCTTAGCCAAAAGCCAGTTCGAGCGGCAAGAGGTAGGATCAAGCAATAAAGCTTCTTCTAATAACTCAATGACTTCAATAAATTTATCTTGTTCAAAAGCAGTCGTCGCTAGTTCACAGTAAAAGTTGGCTAAGGTATGAAGTAGTCGCTTATCATTATGTTTTATGATTTGCTTTTTGTGATCAATGCCTTGCTGCCAGTCTTTTGTTGATTGAAATATTTTTAATAAATAATTAAGAGACTTTAGTCCATAGTCTTTAGACTTTAATAGCTTGGTGAACATCGTTTCAGCGCGATCATATAAACCGGCACTTAAAAAATCTTTACCAAGTTCAAAAACTGCTTGTTGTTTATCTTTTGTTGGTAAATGATTAAGTCTAACAAGGTGCTCATGTACCTTTAAAGCACGGTCAAGTTCACCGCGTTTTCTAAATAAGTTAGCCATAGCAAAATGCGCTTCAACGCTGTCATCTTCAACTTTCAACGCATCAAGTAATGAGTCGATGGCTTTGTCTTGTTGGTTAGATAATAAATAGTTTAAGCCGGTCGAATATTTTATTGATAAGTCTTGCTTAGCAATTTGTTGGTTTTGCTTAATACTATTACGACCCATAAACCAGCCATAGGCCATAGCTACAGGTAATAATAAAAAGAGTAATTCAATCATTAGCGCTCTTTAGGAACATTATAAAAAGGATATGTAACGGATAAAGTAGTCAAGTAAACTAATTTTCTTGCGACTTGTTTTTAGCTAGCGCTTTTTTACTTTTACGTATAATACGCCACAAAACAGTGACCAATAAACCAAGTAAAAAACCTAAACCCGTAAATAAGCTTACCGCTGCTGCGACAGTCATTTCAGTACGAGCGATGAGAAAGTTTAAGGTAAATAATTGCTCATTTTGACTACCAAATATAAAAGCTATCGCCAGTAAGAATAGAATAAAAAACAAAGTTAAGTATAGTTTCACTTTCTTTATGCCTTATCAAAGTATTAGCCAAAAAAAACGGCATGATTAACATGCCGTTTATTATCTAATTTTTTACTTCGCTTTGCAATTTATGCCACTGAAAGATTAACTCTTTCGCGTAACTCTTTACCCGGTTTGAAGTGCGGAACATACTTACCGTTTAATTCAACAGATTCACCTGTTTTAGGGTTTCTGCCGACGCGAGGTGCGCGGTAATGCAATGAAAAACTACCAAAACCACGAATTTCAATACGCTCACCTTTTGACAAGGATCCTGCCATCAATTCTAAGATTTCTTTAATCGATTTTTCCACTTCTTTAGCGGATAAATGACTTAGTTTATCGGCTAATTTTTCAATAAGTTCTGACTTAGTCATTTGTGACCTCACAGTATTTACCTAGCACTGCACAACCATACTTATAAAGTAATAGTTGGCTCCGCCAATGGCGTTTAAAATAAGAAAAGAGTATCACCACGACAGTGATAAATACTCTTTTCACCTGCTGTATTAACTACAGCACCATTGCAAAGTAAAACTAAATCCTGTTAAGGAATCTTAGTTTTTAGCGTTTTTAAACGCTGCTGCCATAGCACTTAAACCAGTTTCTTCAACTTGGTTTAGGTTATCCATAGCTTCACGCTCATCAGCTTGATCTTTGGCTTTGATAGATAAGCTAATAGTACGGTTCTTACGATCCACACCCATAAACTTAGCTTCAACGTCGTCACCAACTTTTAATACTGTAGATGCATCTTCGATACGCTCTACAGAAATGTCGCTAACACGTAAGTAACCTTCAACACTTTCAGCTAACTCAATCGTTGCGCCTTTAGCATCTACTTCAGTTACCTTACCAGTAACAATAGCACCTTTTTTCTTATCTGTCAGATACATATTGAACGGATCGTCTTCAGCTTGTTTAACACCTAACGAGATACGCTCACGTTCTGGGTCAACTTGAAGTACGATTGCGTCGATTTCATCACCTTTCTTATAATCACGAACGGCTTCTTCACCACCAGCCCATGAAATGTCAGATAAGTGAACTAAACCGTCAATGCCGCCGTCAAGACCGATGAAGATACCGAAGTCAGTAATTGACTTGATCTTACCTGATACTTTGTCGCCTTTGTTGAAGTTCTTAGCGAACTCTTCCCAAGGGTTAGCAATACACTGCTTAAGACCTAGAGAAATACGACGACGTTCTTCGTCAATTTCTAATACTAGTACTTCAACTGTGTCACCTAAGTTAACAACTTTAGATGGGTGGATGTTTTTGTTAGTCCAATCCATTTCAGAAACGTGAACTAAACCTTCAACGCCTTCTTGGATTTCAACAAAACAACCGTAGTCAGTTAAGTTAGTTACGCGACCAGAAAGTTTAGAACCTTCTGGGTAACGGTTAGCAATTGCTACCCATGGATCTTCGCCTAACTGCTTCATACCTAGAGATACACGAGTACGCTCACGGTCGAACTTAAGTACTTTAACTTGGATTTCATCGCCAACATTTACGATTTCACTTGGGTGCTTAACACGTTTCCAAGCCATATCTGTGATATGTAATAAACCGTCAATGCCGCCAAGATCTACGAACGCACCGTAGTCAGTAAGGTTCTTAACGATACCTTTAACTTCTTGACCTTCAGCTAATGATTCAAGTAATTCATCACGTTCTGCACTGCCTTCAGCTTCGATAACAGCACGACGAGAAACAACTACGTTATTACGCTTTTGATCAAGCTTAATAACTTTGAATTCTAAATCTTTACCTTCAAGGTGAGCAGTGTCACGTACTGGACGTACATCTACTAATGAACCTGGTAAGAAAGCACGGATGTTGCTAACTTCAACAGTGAAACCACCTTTAACTTTACCGTTGATAACACCGATAACAGTTTCTTTTTCTTCGTATGCTTTTTCAAGCACTTGCCATGCTTCGTGACGTTTTGCTTTTTCACGAGAAAGAATAGTTTCACCGAAACCATCATCTGTTGCATCTAATGCTACGTCAATCTCATCACCAACAACTACTTCTACTTCACCAGCAGTGTTTTTGAATTGATCAATTGAGATAACACTCTCAGATTTAAGGCCAGCATCAACAATTACATTGTCTTTGTTAACTTTAACGATTGTTCCGCGGATGATTGAACCCGGACGTGTTTCGATTTCTTTTAAACTTTCTTCAAAAAGTTGTGCAAAATTTTCAGTCATAACTTGTTATAAACTCAGCTATTAATCCATTCAACGTCATTGTTTCATGGGGTTGTTAAGTATGCCCAGTGTGTCCATACAGTAGGCTTTCTATTAAAAGTTCTTTAATGCTAGCAGTTATTACCGATTTAGCTAACTTAAAGGTGTAAGTATTATGCTTGCTTTACGTTAATTTGCCATTGGCAAATATAAGGATTTCATTGACCACTTCCGTAATGGAAATATCAGTGGAATCAATAATTAACGCGCCTTCTGCAGGGACAAGTGGAGCAACCTTACGGTTCTGATCTCGCTCATCTCGCTGACGTATGTCATCCAAAAGGCGCCCGATTTTAACATCAACGCCCTTTTCTTTCAACTGATTAAAGCGTCTTTCTGCGCGCTCTTCTGCACTTGCAGTGAGAAATATTTTAACTTCAGCTTGTGGAAATACTACAGTTCCCATATCGCGGCCATCGGCAATTAAGCCAGGGTTGACACTAAAAGCACGTTGTCTGCGTAATAATGCTTCTCTTATACGAGGAAAGGCAGCTACTTTCGAAGCTAATTCACCAATCTCTTCTGTACGGATGACATCAGTAACATCTTCACCTTCAAGGATGACTTTGCCTTCGCCTTGACTGCTTATTTCAAATTGAACATCTAAATGTGCAGCTATCGGTATAAGCGGCTCTTCATCATCAAGTGCAATTTGGTGGTGTTGAATTGCAACAGCCAGCACTCGGTATATTGCACCACTATCAAGTAAATGCCAGCCTAACTGATCCGCAACAATCCTTGCAACGGTTCCCTTACCTGCGCCACTTGGGCCATCAATGGTAATTACGGGAGTGTTTTCCTGCATATATGTTTCTCCTAACATCGAAAATCGGCGAGATTATACGTGAACTCTAAAGTAAAATCGCGCAAAATTATCACTATTAACATATTCTTAACATGAAACTTGCGCTAGCTTGTCAAAATAGTCAGGAAATGTTTTCGCGGTACACTTTGGATCGTTGATAGTGACTGGTGTGTCACTTAACGCAACCAGTGAAAAACACATAGCAACTCGATGATCATCGTAAGTATCAATTTCTGCATGATTTAATGAAGCAGGCGGTGTAATGGTAATATAGTCTTCACCTTCAATGACTTCAGCGCCGACTTTTCTAAGTTCTGTTGCCATAGCGTTGAGTCTATCAGTTTCTTTGACTCGCCAATTATAGATATTACGAATACTAGTAGTACCTTTTGCAAATAACGCTGTAGTAGCAATTGTCATAGCAGCATCAGGTATATGGTTCATGTCCATATCAACCGCTGTTAATGGTTTACCAATGACTGTAATTGATTCATCATTCCAGATAACTTCTGCGCCCATTTTCTCAAGTACATCAGCAAAATGCTTATCCCCTTGTACACTTAATGTTCCTACACCATGTACTGTAACTTCACCGCCCTTAATCGCACCTGCTGCAAGAAAGTAAGAAGCTGAAGAAGCATCACCTTCAACCATATATCGTTCAACGGCTTGGTAAGATTGATTACCGACAACCGTAAACGACTTATAATCATTGTTTTCTACATTGACACCAAACCTTTTCATAATATCTAAGGTAATATCTATATACGGTTTAGACACTAATTCACCATCGATTTCAATATTGGTGTTGGTAGTGAGTAAAGGGGTAACCATTAATATAGCGGTTAAAAATTGGCTAGAGATAGAGCCATCAATAGTGACGGTATCACCCGTTAAGGCGCTGCCTGTTATTTTTACAGGTGGGTAATCTTTATTTTCTAAATACTCGATATCACAATTAAGCTGCTTTAGCGCATCAACTAAGTGACCAATAGGACGCTCTTTCATTCGCGGTTCACCCGTTAAAATGAATTCACCTTCACTGGCAGCAAGTGCTGCACATAACGGGCGCATTGCCGTTCCAGCATTACCTAAGTATAACTCTAGTTTCGCTGAAGCATTGAAAAAGCCACCATTACCAACAACTGTACACTCGGTACCGCATTCACTTAATGTGTATTGAATACCTAAACTTTTTAACGCATTAAGCATATGGTTAATGTCGTCACTGACTAATAAATTAGTTATCTTCGTTGTGCCCTTTGCCAATGCAGCGATCAATAAAGCACGATTAGACAAGCTTTTCGAACCCGGCAAAAATATCTCACCATTAATTTTATTAATTGGATTTAACGTTAACTGTTCCACTTTAGCTATTCCTTTCTTCAAATTGTTGCATGAACTCAACTAGCGCTTTTACGCCCTCAATCGGCATTGCGTTATATATACTCGCTCTCATGCCGCCGACAATACGATGCCCTTTCAATGCGGTTAAACCTGCCTGTTCAGATTCACTTAAAAACTTCTCATTAAGTGATTCATCTTTTAGCCAAAACGGAATATTCATTTTGCTACGATATTGGCTGTCGATATTATTTAAATATAATTCACTATCATCAATGGCTTGATACAGTAATTCAGCTTTAGCTTGATTTACTTGAGCGATTGCCTTGACCCCACCTTGCTCTTTAAGCCATTCAAATACTAAACCGGCTAAGTACCAAGCATAAGTAGGCGGCGTGTTATACATAGAATCATTATCAGCTGCCGTTTTATAGTTCATGATACAAGGAGTCGCTGTTTGCGCATTACCTTTGCCGTCACCTAAGAGATCTTCACGAACTATGACGATAGTTAACCCTGAAGGGCCAATATTTTTTTGAGCTCCCGCATAAATTAAACCAAACTTGGTCACATCAATTTCGTGAGATAAAATCGTTGACGACATATCTGCAACCAAGGGAACTCCATTGGTCTTAGGGACTTGATTTATTTCAATACCGTTAACTGTTTCGTTAGGACAATAATGCACATAAGCCGCATCAGGATTTAACGGCCATTCATCAGGATTAACAATACTAACTTGATCATTGTCTTGTTGAGTTATTTGAATAACATTTATGTCA
>CAJXPG010000195.1 GCA_913057925.1 uncultured Colwellia sp.
GAGATCTAGTACGGTCTCGTGGGCTCGGAGATGTGTATAAGAGACAGGTTCTATCCCTGTATTTAAAACTTGCTCTAGTTCATTAACATGATTTTTTTCATTTGTTTGCTTTTTTAAACTCGAGCGTAATAAATAAGCTTCATAATCATAAGGATTAAGTTCTATGGCAGCAGTTAAACTAACTTCTGCGTCATCAATTTTACCTAAGTAGCGTTGAACAGTGGCAAGGTTGAAAAATAATTGCGCTTTACGTTGTTTACTTGAGCCTGTTACTAAATTGATGGCTTGCTGATAGTAAAATTCCGATAGTTCAAAATTTCCTACTTTATTAAGAATGAGCGCAACTTCTGCAAAATTATCAACGACACTTGGATCCAAGCTTTGTTTATCATCTAGTTTACATTGATTAAATGGAGCATTGCTGATCAACGTTGCAATAAGAGCTTGCGTCGACTTTATATCACCAAAAAGTAATAAGCTTTGTGCTTTGTGTAGTTGCCATTGGACATTTTGTGGCTCTAACGCTATTGCTTTGTTAATAAGCAATATTGCCTTGCTAATGTCTTTTAGTTGAAAAGCAAGAAAACTTGAAGCGTACCAAGCATCGGTACTATGGGGGAACTTACGATTGAGTTCAGCACAGTCGGCATTGGCTTGAGGCACTGCTTTGTTATTAATTAATGACCAAACGTGATCAAGTGCGGGTTCAATACTTAATGATGAGATATTGCTATTATTTATCGGCTTATAGGGAAAATTTACACTCATAAAATCAACTATTAAGGTTATTGAAATTTCACCATAACGTTTTATTTCAGGGCTAACAATATTTGTTGCCTAGTGGTTGTTATTGATGAAACTAAAAAGGACATTAACAAACCTAATAATGGGAATAGTTATTAGCTCAATTAATGTCCAACAGGGAGTTGAACTTTACTTTTAGAATCTATACGTGGCTGATAAACCAACTGTTCTAGGTAAACTTATATAGTCTTTAGATGAGTTACCATAGAAGTTTTCTGAAGGTTTAGTGCCCATATGTTCTTCTTTAATGCGCCCAGTTACGCCCTCTTCATTAGTAATATTTTTAATGTAGAGCGTCACATCCCAATTCTCAGCACTAAAGCGTGTGCTGGCATTTAGAATGGCAAAACCATCAATATCGGAACTGTACGTTGGGTTATCACCAAGATAATTCTGAGATTCAGATTGATAGTAGGCATTCACTTCAGTTATCCAGTACATTTCATTATCCATAGAGTGTGTGTAATCCATGGAAGCACTTAAGGTATGTTCTGGTGCTAAAGGTAAAGTATCACCTTTACTTGCTTGTAGTTTATAGGTGTCTTCGGTCCATATAGCGTTAGGGGTATAAAAATCTTCAGTTAATGAACCTTCAATATAGGCATAACCTACTGAATAATGTAGATCATCAGTTAAATAACCTTGTAGCTCAAGTTCAAGCCCTTTGGTTTCTGCTGATTCGCCATTTGCAGCCACAAAAAATCCCCAATAGGTTGTAGTATTTAATTGTGGGTTTGACCAGTCAATATAAAATACCGAGGCAGTATAGCTATGCGTGCCACCATCAAGGTAACCTTTTAAACCTAGCTCATAGTTAACAACACTGTCTGAGTCATACTTGTTCCATTCAGGTCTTTCTGCTAGGTAACCTTCGCTTGGTACTGCATTCGCTCCACCACGACGATACCCTTCTGAAATGGTACCATAGACCATAGTATCATCTGCTAAATCATACGATACATTGACTTTAAATAAAGTGTCATCTTCTTCCGTATCAAAGCTCGAATTAGGTTGTGATGTTGGCCATATAGGGAAATCTAACTCGGTATTGTTGGTAAATTCATTTTTAAAGGTACGTGCACCTACCGTAGCTCTAAACTGGTCTGAAAAATGGTAAGTAAGCTCACCAAATAATGCTATATCGGTAAAGGTTTGCTTTCGTAGGTAATGAAAGTCGTTATCCACCATATTGGCGCCCCAGCTTTCCCAAAGCGGTAAGCTGCCTTCAGCTTCAACTTGCTCTACCCATCCTGGCATATAACTCTCTTGAAACGCATCCATTTCTTGATCCATATAATAAAGACCAACAACCCAATCAATGTTATTTTTTGTCTCATTTGATACTAAGCGAAATTCCTGTGCTAGCGATTTATCATCGTAACCTCGAACTGCTTGTGCCATTGGGCGTGGTGTACCATTATATAAACCAGTAAACCATTCTTGCTGCGCATAAAAACCTGAGTTATCACTAATTGCCATGCCCTCATGGGTAGAGCTTGATGTGCTTGAAGTTAACGTAGCAAAACCTAAATCCCATTCAATTTCTAACGCGGTTAATGCAACATCACGTTCAGACGGCTCTAACATTACCGCACCATTTTGATAATCGTCATAGCTTTCTTCTGTACCTGTTGTCCAATGTGTTCCTCGAGTAACCTGACGTCGACCGCCTGTTTCATCCGACTGAGATTGATGAGAAAGTAAAAAAGATAAGTTATCAGAAGCTTGCCAAAAAGCAGAGATTCTTCCGTAGGTAATATCAACTGTATCGGCATCTTCCACAGAGGTAAACGAAGGGCCTCCATTGGCTAGGTCACCACCGTTTGCTGCGGGTGCATAATTGTTACTATCTAAAACATAAACATTGCTGTAATCAACTATGCCATCATTGTCAATTTTGCCTACATTAGCTCTTATTGAAAAATCATCAGTTAAAGGCAAGTTAAGCATCACATCACTATTTAGGTTGAAACCTTCAGAACCATCAGTTTGACTAACGTTAACAGAAACACTGCCATAGAACTCATCGCTATCTGGTCTATTCATTCGGTAGCGAACAGCACCTGCTAATGAACCTGAGCCATATAGCGTGCCTTGCGGGCCACGTAAAACTTCCACCATTTCAACGTCTTTTAAAATAAAGTTTGCATAAAGTGGAGTATCATTTATATAAGAAGCAACCGTTGGAACCGCTGATAATGCCACATCGCCATTAGTGCCATTATCGACGTTTACACCACGTATAATAACACCGTTAACATTGCCTGAATTACGATAACCTCGGTCAACAACACTGATACCTGCAACACCACGCATCATATCTGAAGCATCAATAATACCTGCACTTTCTAATTCGTCACCTGATACGGCAGAGATGTTATAAGGTACTTCTTGAATACTTTGGCTACGGCGAGTTGCTGTTACTTCAATATGTTCTACTTTACCTTTCTCTACTTTTACAGGTTCTGCTGCATTGGCAGCAAAACTGCTCATTGACATCATTAATGCTGTACTCACAGCCGTCGATATTACTGATTTGTTAAAGATGACTTGCTTCATGTTGTGACTCCAGGTTTTGTTGTTGTTTTTTTGAACTGGTTTCAGAATAGACCTGTCATTTTTATTATCCTAGTACCAGTTCCACTGATACTGTTGGTCCAGTTCCTAATTATTTTATACAGGTTTATTCGGGTATAACCAATGGTCCTAGACTTTTTAACTCGTTGCTTTTATGTGATATTTTATGATTTGTAGTTTGGTAACAGGGGAAGTTGATTGGAGTATTGGCAAAACTTTTCAACGGTTGGCCTAATCCATGCAGCCCACGTTCGCGATTTCGTTGTACTAATGCAAAGTCCACTTCTATAGGAATAATTTCAACACCGCTACCGGCTTTGTAAATAATATCTCCTGTTGGCCCTACGACTACAGATTGTCCGTAACCTAAGTCGCCTGCGGCATTAATCGTCAGCACATAACTTTGATTGGTAATAGCAGTTGATTGCGCGAGAATAACTTCTAATGACCGATCAATAGTCCCTGTTAATGTTGGGTAAATAAGTACTTCCGCCCCCATACTCACCATTTGCCTAGCCACTTCAGGAAACCAAAGATCATAGCAAATCGCGACACCTATGCGCCCTTGCGGAACATCAAAAACCACAAAGTCTTGCCCGGCGCTGACACCTCGTTCATAAGGGGTGAAAGCATATATTTTACGATAACGGTCAACGACTTCCCCTTGGCTATTAATAACTGTTGTCGTATTAAAAATTTCATCGCCCACTTGTTCATACAACGAACCAGGGATTAACCAAATATTATGTTCCTTGGCTAATTCGCAATAGAACTTTTCAGCGTTGTTAGGCAGTGTACTGGCATATTTTTTTTCAGGGCCATAAGTTGCTAGCTCACTTAGCACGATCATATTTAACCAGGGAAAACGTTTTTTTGTTTTGACAATCTCCAGGCCAATTGACGCTAAATTGTCACCACAAGGTAAAGCAAGCTGTAGACCCGCAATAGAAAAATGGCTCATATAATTCCCTCAGAACAGTTTATTAATGTGATTATGACTGATAATACTTAGGTGTGATTTAATGTAACTAGGATAGGTTGCCATGGTCAGTACCAGTTTAGACAATGATGTGGTACCAGTTTGTTTATTGCCGTGGTATTTTAACTTTGACTATTAGGGTCTGTTTACCTTTTAAGATTATTTTTTTATCAAATTGTAGGGATGTTCATACAAGGCAGAGGCTTTGTTATAAGGTTATTCCACATAAAAATTTGATAACGCTGTAAAAATGCTCAACAAACGCTGTCCTAAAATTCAGCTAAAATTGTTTTATCCTTGATTGAGTAATATTTGCTTAGAATGTCTAGGCTACACACCAGTCACTGAGATTAAAACGATTTACTGTCTTTCAATAAACAGAAAAGTTAACTAGGTTGCTTATAGCCTTTCAGTTCCAGCTGTCTGACAAAGCAATAGTTTTGATCAAACCATTTCATCTCATCACCGTCCATAATGACATAAAACCCTTTCACTTCACCGTATGACCACAGCTTCCATTGACGATAATACATACCGTTTTCTATCCACCAACGCCCCACATCAACTTCGCTATCTGTTCCGCCCGTTCTGCCTTTCATTTTTCCGTCTGCTAATAACTCTATGGAGCAAGGCACACCATAAACCATTTGGCATTCTAAAATGGCCCCCGGTAACGCTTGGTGTAAGCCTGCTTCATTGAGCAGCTTACCCTTAGCATTGGTTAATTTTTCTTCATGAACTGCGGTTAATTGGTGGATTAAGTTGGCAAGTTTTTGCACACCTTCTCTAATTTTTTCATTGGGGATACTCGTCACTCCCATACGAAAGCAGTTTTCAGGGTGGGCAGTACTGGAAAAATAGCGCTTAACTGGTTCAATTAATATGCCTAATTTGGCTGCTTCTTCTCGTAAATGCTCGCCATCTAATTGTTTAGGGCCAGTGATCCAGTACGCAGTGCCCCCCTGAATGGGGCCAGTATCAATACAGTTGGGTAAATAGGTATTTAATGCTTCTCTAAGCGTTAACCAACGCTCAAAAAAGACCTTATGTAAATGCATCATAAACGCATCGTAAAAGCCAAGGGATAAAAAATAAGCAACCGCACGTTGGTTATTTAATGGCGGATTACGCATCACCATTTTTCTAAGCTTTTTAAGCTCGGCAATAACCCTAGCATCTGCAACGATAAAACCAATTTGGATACCTGAGGCCAATACTTTTGATAAACAAGAGATATAAACCACTCGATTTTCTTTATCTAAGCTACGTAAAGCAGGGGTCGGCTGACCGAGAAAGTTACTCTCAAATTCAAAATCGTCTTCGATGATTAATAAATTTTGTTCATGGGCTTTTTGTAATACTGCATCACGTCTATCCATAGACATAGTTATACTGGTAGGTGTTTGGTGACTCGGAGTAGTGTAGAGAATATCACATTGGTCGAGCTTCTCATCAACTATCAAGCCTTTATCATCTATATTTTGATAATGTAATTTGGCACCTTGGTTGGCTAATAATTCACGCATTTCTGGATAACCTGGTTCTTCAACAGCAACCGTTACCGTACTATCAACAAATAACTGACAAATTAAATGTAATGCTTGTTGGGTTCCCACAGTTATCAATATTTCATTTCGGTTTGCTTGTATGCCTCGCCTTGGTAAAATTTTGGTACGAATCTCATCAAGTAACATAGCGTCATCTTCTGCACCGTGTAATTCTGACCATTGATAGATTTCTTTAGTAGTATTGGCTTTATTGTTTGCCTCTCGCCACTCTTTAACTGGATAAAGAGAAGAATCAAACTTTCCATCGATAAAAGGAAAACTATACTTATGCCAATTTTGGGGACATGACGTAGCGTTAGTAGTGGCTAATGCGCCTTTAAAACGATGATAATTACTGATTGAAGAGTCATCAAGGTTTGTTTGTGGCTGAATAGCTTGATTAAATTCTACTTTCCCTTGAGTAACTTGCTCACTGACATAAATCCCGCTACGTTCGCGACTTTCAATATAGCCCTCATCAAGTAATGCTTGATACACTAAAACTACGGTATTTCGAGATACCGCTAACTGGGTTGCAAGTTTACGTGAAGAAGGTAATTTAGAGCCCGCAGCAAAGGAGCCAACAAGGATACTTTCCACGATTTTGTGACGTATCTGACTTTGTAAGCTGTCATCTGAGTTAACATCAATATGTATTAAGCGACTGTTCATATTATTATCTTTTTATTAGCTTAATCTTTAGTTAAGTTATTTATTATCAAAAAAACATCAACAATACATACTTAACCTGTCTCTTATACACATCTGACGCTG
>CAJXPG010000196.1 GCA_913057925.1 uncultured Colwellia sp.
TGCTATCACCACATTCGCTTTTTGCTGTTCAATCAAGTCTAAACTTTCAATCATATCTCGGGCGACAAACTCAACGTTTATGCCGACATGCTTAGACCATAAACGCCAAACATCAATCAATAAACCTTGTGGCTCACCTGATGGGCTAACTCCCATATAAGGTGGGTAATGAGACGAAAAGGCAATCAGCAAACTGTCTCTTTGTTTATCTAAACCTAGCCATTTCCGCTCAATAGCGGCCTTTTCCTCTCTCGATATCTTAGCAAAACCTTGTTCTACGAAGTCGAGTAACGCTTTATTTCCTTTAGCGGTAGCCACACCGTATTCACCTTGCTGATAGCGTAAGACCTTATGAACAGGAAAGCGTTGTCTTAATTTATCGTAAGAAGGAAAGTTATCGGCTAACTTTTCTAGACCGGTAAATACTAAGATTTCGTTATTTAATGCAGCACGGTACAAGTCATGGCGATTATCATACGTTTTCAGTACTAACTCAGGATGAGTTTCTTTCATCTTTTCAATGTGAGCTGAACCTTTCACCACGCCTATACTGTATGGTTTTAAATCAGCTAAGGTATCAACGTTTGTTAATTGTTGACTAACATACAGGTGCGTAAATATGGGGAATAGAGTACTAGAGAAATCTAATGCCTTTTTTCGAGAATCAATAATGGTTAAGCCACCATGAATATCGACTTTACCTTCAGCTACTTGTTGTAACGTATCTAACCAAGGCAGTACAACAAAGTTAATTTCAACATTTTGTTTACTGGCCCATAAACGCCATAAATCACTCATGACACCAATGGCATTGCCTTCTTCATCAACGGAGTGGTAAGGGAACGATGTTTTATTGATAGCAATAGTGAGTGGCTTTTTTACTGAAAACCCCGTTGATTTTACTAACGGTACACTGGTATTCACACTACTTTCAGCGATAGCCAGCTGACACATAAAAGCGAAAAGAAAGCTAACTAAAACAAAGTAACTGGTCTGTTTGTAAAAAAAATTCAAAAAAACACCCTATAAATATAGCGTTGCTAATGAGATCGGTTAAAATAAGCCAACAATGATTCCAATTTACCACAAAAGAGAATATAGCAAAGAAAATGCATAACTCTGATACCGATTTAATTTATTCGCAAGCACACAAACAAGTAAAAAACTTTACCTTTGATGCGCAAGTCGTTGAAGTCTTTCCAGACATGATTTCTCGCTCCGTGCCCGGGTATAATACTATTATCGACACTATAGGTCGACTTAGCCAACAGTTTGTTCAAGAAAAAACAAATATTTATGATTTAGGTTGTTCTTTAGGCGCTGCAACACTCGCTATGCGAAAAGGCATTACCGCACAAAACTGTAAAATCATCGGCGTTGATAATTCTAGCGATATGGTGAAGCGATGTAAAATGCATGTTGATGCTTTCAAAGGCAATACACCCGTTAAAATTATTGAAGGTAATATTCAAGACATTGAAATAGACAATGCTTCAATGGTGGTTTTGAATTTCACGCTACAGTTTATTGAAAGAACTCAACGCCAAGCACTATTAAATAAAATTGCCAAAGGATTAAAGCCTGGCGGCTTGTTAGTGCTTTCTGAAAAAATAACTTCTGAAGATAAAGTAACTGATGAAGTGCTTATTGACTTACACCACAGTTTCAAGCGTGATAACGGCTATAGTGAGCTTGAAGTCGCGCAAAAACGCAGTGCTTTAGAAAAAATAATGCTGACCGACTCAGTTGAAGTTCATAAAGAGCGTTTAAAACAAGCTGGTTTTTCCCATAGCTCTATTTGGTTTCAGTGTTTTAACTTCACCTCATTTATCGCCATTAAATAATCTACGTTATGGGTATTAACATAACGCTAAACAAAAAAGACTTATCATGAGCCACTTTAATAACTTCTATCAAAAAATTGCCACTAACCGTCTTAGTCATTGGCTTAATAGTTTACCTGCACAATTAAGTGATTGGCATAACAACCACCTACACGGTGAATATAAACATTGGCAAAAAACATTAGATGCTTTACCAAGTTTAAAGGGCAATGCTGATGTAGATATTGATATCAAAAACAACGTAAAAGTGGGCGAGCTTGGTGATTTAAATCAAGGTGAATTTAAACGCCTTGAAAATTTAATGAAGAAGTTTAAACCATGGCGCAAAGGTCCTTACCATATTCATGGTTTACATATCGATACTGAGTGGCGCAGCGATTTTAAGTGGGATCGTTTAGAACAGCACATTAGTGACTTAACTGGACGATATGTTTTAGACATTGGCTGTGGCAGTGGCTATCACTTATGGCGTATGCGCGGCGCTGGGGCAAAATTTGTTGTTGGTGTAGACCCAACACAATTGTTTTTAATGCAATTTAATGCCGTTAAACATTTTATCAAAGATGAACAAGTACACCTACTTCCTCTAGGCATTGAACAACTGCCTGAATTAAAAGCCTTTGATACAGTTTTCTCTATGGGCGTTTTGTACCATAGAAAATCCCCCATCGACTTTCTTTATCAGTTAAAAGCGCAATTAGTAAAAGGTGGCGAGTTAGTCTTAGAAACGCTTATCGTTGATGGAGATGAAAATACCGTGTTAGTGCCTGGTGAGCGTTACGCTAAAATGCGCAATGTTTGGTTTTTACCAAGCGAAAAAGCTATGTGCGCTTGGCTTGAGCGCTGCGGTTTTAGTAATGTTCGTGTAGTAAATACCGATATCACTAGCCTTGATGAGCAGCGAAAAACCGACTGGGTCGATACCGAATCTTTACAAGATTTTCTAGATCCCAATGACAGTAGTAAAACCATTGAAGGCTACCCTGCCCCTAAACGCGCTATCTTTATTGCTAATGCGTAGATAGACGATAATATTGATGAGCTTAGTACTTTAAATAGCTGAAATTTACCACCGAGGTCACCGAGGCTTCACTTCGTTCGCTACACTGAGAAACATAAAACATAAAGTGATTTGATAATAAAAAAAGCTTTAATATAGCTTATTTTATTATGTTTTAAACCTCTTCCTCGGTGTAGGGCAAAGCCCCTCGGAATCCTCGGTGGTGATAAATATCATTGTGCTTAATCTTTTAAAGATCAGAGAAACACATTAAATCACCAAGACTCTCAAATAAAAAGCCGAGGCCTCGCTGGATTTCGTTACACCGAAAAGAAAAGCAGAAAAATGACAAGAACATAGATTGCCGACAAGAAAACTCGGCAATGACAACCGCTGAAGTTTGATTGCAGCAAAGAAACTGTCATTCCCGAAGTATCTTGTCAGGAATCCACAAAACATAGTCACTGTCATTCCTGAAGTGTCTTGTCAGGGACCCACAAACAAAACCACTGTCATTCCCGAAGTGTCTTGCCAGGAATCTACAAAACATAACCACTGTCATTCCCGAAGTATCTTGTCGGGAATCCATGTTATTTTTTGCTTTAAACACTTTCTCTGTGCGTCGCATAGCGAAGTCTACATGGACTTAGGTCAATTAGTTCACTTAGTGTTATACGAGGAGCGTAAAACCTGCCTCACTCCCTCCTCGATGATTATAGTTATCTTTATCATTTAACTTCGTTTACAAAAACAAATGGTGTAACTTATAATAACTTCAAACAGTTAAGTTACTTAAATGCTATCTAATTAACTGATTTCATTAAGTGCAGTTTCAACTAAGGATAACTATGAGTGATGTTTGGTTAGCAAGGCGCCTAAAAAAAGTTACTAATAGACAGCAAGATCACCGCGATCCATTCCAACGCGATAGAGCGAGAATATTGCACTCCGCCTCCTTCCGTCGCTTACAATCTAAAACCCAAGTAATGGGCAGTGGCCAAAGTGACTTTTATCGCACGCGGTTAACACATTCTTTAGAAGCGGCACAAATAGGCTCAGGTATCACCGCACAACTGCGCTGTAAGTACCCAGATTTATCGAAAGCACTTTTTCCTGAAAGTGATAGTTTAATAGAAACCATCTGTTTAGCGCATGATATAGGTCACCCACCCTTCGGTCATGGCGGTGAAGTTGCGCTTAATTATATGATGCGAAATCATGGCGGTTTTGAAGGTAACGGCCAAACACTTCGTATTGTTGCACGCCTTGAAACCTTCAGTGAGCACTATGGCATGAATTTAAGCCGCCGAACCTTGCTTGGTTTAATAAAGTATCCGCAATTCCTATCACAATTAACTAACAACCCCTACAGTGCAGAAGTCGATAATTTTCGACAATTAAAAGCGAGTGATTGGCACCCTGCAAAAGGTTTATATCAAGATGATGCCGATATTGTTGATTGGGTGCTAGCACCACTTTCTAAAGGTGACAGACAGTTATTCCAAAGCGTTACATTACCGAGTCCAGAGAAGCATTATAAAACCCGCTTCAAATCGCTTGATTGCTCAATCATGGAGTTAGCCGATGATATTGCTTACGGCATACATGATCTCGAGGATGCCATCGTCACTAAAGTGGTAAATCGTAATGATTTTGAACGAGAAGTTATTCTAAAATTATTAGCGATTGATGATGCTTGGTTACAAGAGTACAGCAAAACCTTAACCGAAAAGTTGTTTAGTGATCACCACCATTTACAAAAAGACGCCATTGGCGGTCTAGTTAATTATTTAATCACCGCAATCAAACTCTCTGACTTAAATGAGCAAGACGAAGTTGATTTTAACGAACCACTGCTGCGCTATAACGCCACGTTATCAGTGCAAACAGCCCAAGCACTGAAAATATTTAAAGACTTTGTTTATCAATTTGTCATTAAGCTGACTAGCTTGCAGCGATTAGAGTACCGCGGACAACAAATTGTTATGGAGCTTTTTGAAGCACTGTCTTCTGATCCTATTCGTTTATTACCATCAAACAGTGCTAAACGTTGGCAACAAGCAATGGAAAACGGCGAAAACTCAGAGCGCGTTATTGCTGATTATATTGCGGGCATGACAGATGATTATGCAACCCGCCTTTACCAATCACTGTTTAATGCCCACGCTGCTTCTGATTATCAATTGAGTTGAGTGTTCAATCAAGTTGGAATTCATAGTAGGCTCAATCCCGAGTTGTTTTGTCGGGCGTGGCAAGGATCTCACCCTATTTTAATATAGCAGGATAACTACGAACCAAAATTAACGATGAAAATAGTATCATTTTTTGTTAAGAGCTTAATTATAAGAGATAATTTGAACGCTTCTTTCGCATACCAGAAAAGTATTAAATGATTGAACTAACTTCTTGTTGACCTAGTTAGTAGCGCTTAAGGTGAAGTACTTCAAATTAGACTATGAAAAGGCTTAAATTTTGTTAGTTTTTTATACTTTTGCCACAATAACTCAACTTTATTTTGACCTTCAAGTTCTCCTTCTATTTGTGCTTTACAAAATTGAACAAACTGTTCTTCAACAGTATTTTCAGGCGTGCTGAAACCTTGTTCTAACATAAATAATCGCTTACCAACTTGAGTTAATAACTCCGATTCTATGATAGTGAAGTTTCCTGATTTACTAAATCCCCTAGGAAAATGTGCATCATCGTAAAAAGGTGCTTCAGCAATAAAACCGTGTATTAACTTCATATCTATCTCTGTTGACAGTTTATATATTTTGGCGGATTATGCGGCTATCAGCATAGGCTGTAAAACAAATAATAATTATCGTAACGATAAGAGATGACATAATGGATGTTGAATTAATTAAAACATTTTTAGAAGTTAAAGATTGCCGTCATTTTGGCAAGGCTGCTGAAAACCTTTACCTGACTCAAGCAGCAATTAGCACTAGGATTCGTCAGTTAGAAAGATACTTTGGTGTACCTTTATTCCATCGCGCTCGTAATAATATTCAACTAACATTAGCTGGAGAAAGGCTGGTTCCGCATGCTGAAAACATGTTAAACACACTGAGAATGGCTAAACAAGATGTCTCTTTAGCTTCCGAGCAAGTTGAACAGATCTCTATTGCAGGCACCCCTAATACTTGGGATGTTTACATCCATGATGCTATATCAAAAATATATATCAATCAGCCTCAGGTTAGTTTAATTGCCGAGATTTTATCTCGTGAACAACTAACGAGGCAATTACTTGAACGCACATTAGATGTCGCCATTTTATTTGACCCACCAAAAGTAGAAGAGTTAAAAATAGAGCCGCTACACATGTTCAAATTAATCCCTGTAAGCACTTTTAAAAACAAGATATCAGTTCCTTCAGAAGTTCAACGTTATATTATGATTGATTGGGGAACTAGCTTTATCAATTGGCATGCTAAAGAAGTGAATGGAATACCCATCCCTGCAATTAGAACGAGCACTGCAAGGATTGCGCTAGATCTGATGTTACAATGTGGTGGTACTGCATATCTTCCCGACATGCTTGCACGACCATTTATTGAACAAGGGACATTGTTTGAGATTGATAATCTACCTGTATTTGAACGTGAAATTTTCAGTGCCTTTCATAAAGAGAATGAAAATGAAGTGCGTATTATTGAAATTAAGCACCTACTGAGAAAAGATGATCCCGAAGCACCTGCAATAATGACCCCCTAGTACTATTATTCATTTAATCCCCCTTCCTCTATTGCTGTCTCTTATACACATCTGACGCTGCCGACGATCTACTCTGTGTA
>CAJXPG010000197.1 GCA_913057925.1 uncultured Colwellia sp.
TACACAGAGTAGATCGTCGGCAGCGTCAGATGTGTATAAGAGACAGCTGTAACGCAGCACTATTTTTCTAGCTTAGCTCCCGTAGGGCAAGGCGATAAAGGGCCATCTCCGGCGTTATTGATTTCGACAATGGAACAACCATTCTCTTCAATCAATACCTTGGTGCTAACCCTTTTTCGACTTGCTGAATCCTGTATTTTCAAGTGGTTTGGGTATATAGGCGTTTATAAGTTGGTTGATTGGCAAAATAACGCTAAAATACTTTCGCAATTCATCACAAGATTTTTTGACTACGCATTGAGAGCATAAATGTCGATAAAACCATCGCAAGCGACAACGAAAAAAAAACCTGAGCAAAATTTTAGACGACTGCTAGCTTATGCAAAAGCTTATAAAGCTGCGGCAATTGTTTCTATATTTGGCATGTTGGGTTATGCAGCAATTGATAGTTTCGTTTTCTCACAGCTACAACCTTTAATTGATAATGGCTTAGACGGACAAGACCCAACTTTTATGAAGTGGGCACCTTTTTTCATTGTTGTGATGTTTATTTTACGTGGAATTTGTCACTTTGCAGGTAACTATACTTTAGCGTGGTTGGGTAATAATGTTGTCGCCAATATTCGTCAAGAGCTATTTGAACATGTGATGTCGATGCCTGTTGCTTATCACGATAAAGAATCGACAGGCAGCTTAATTTCAAAGTTAACTTTTGATACTGAACAAGTATTAAGTGCGGTTTCTAAAGCATTATTAACTTTGGTTCAGCAAGGTGCATTTGTTATCGGTCTACTGATTGTAATGTTCTATAACAGTTGGCAATTAGCGTCGATATTTTTGCTTATTACCCCTGTGATTGCTGTTATTGTGACTGTCGTTTCTCGACGTTTTCGTCAGGTCAGTAAAAGTATTCAAGGCGCAATGGGCGAAGTCACTACTGCCGCAGAACAAACTTTTAATGGTCACAAGGTGGTATTAACTTTTGATGGCCAGCAGCGTGAATTTGAACGCTTTGGAAAAATTAACAAGCACAACCGCCAACAACGAATGAAATTAGTTGCTGCTAAATCAGCCAGCGTACCAATTATTCAAATTATTGCTTCATTTGCTTTGGCCTTTGTATTGTACGTTGCAAACCTTGATTCTATGCGAGAGGAAATTTCAGCGGGTGTGTTTATGACCGTATTAATGTGTATGGTTACATTACTTCGACCGTTAAAACTATTAACCACTGTTAATAGTGAATTCCAAAAAGGTATGGCGGCTAGTGTTAGTATTTTTGCTGTATTAGATCAAAAAACTGAACAAGATACCGGTACAATTGCCTTAAAGCGAGCAGAAGGGACATTAGCTTTCGAACAGGTAAACTTTTTTTACAATGAACAAGATGAAAAACAGGCGTTAACTGATTTGACTTTTTCTGCAAATGTTGGTGAAACGGTGGCATTAGTTGGACGTTCTGGTAGTGGTAAATCAACTGCAAGTGCTTTGTTATTAAGATTTTATGATGCAACAACGGGTAAAGTACTAATCGATGGTAAAAATATTACTGATTACAAGTTAAAAGACTTACGTAAACAATTTGCCTATGTTTCTCAGCAGGTTGTATTGTTTAACGATTCTATCGCTAATAACATTGCCTACGGTAAGCCTGACGCAACGCGTGCCGAAATTGAAGATGCGGCGCGTAAAGCTCACGTGATGGAATTTGTTGAAGGCTTACCTGAAGGCTTAGATACCAATATTGGTGATAATGGTGCAATGCTTTCGGGCGGACAGCGCCAACGTGTCGCTATTGCACGTGCGTTGTTATGCGATGCACCATTTTTAATTTTAGATGAAGCAACCAGTGCCTTAGATACTGAGTCTGAACGTCATATTCAAGATGCGTTAAGCGTATTGCAAAAAGACCGTACTTGTATTGTTATTGCCCATCGTTTATCTACCATCGAAAGTGCAGATAAAATAATTGTCATGGATCAAGGGCAAATAAAAGAGCAGGGTGATCATCAAGCATTATTAGCGTTAGATGGCGCGTATGCTCAACTGCATAAATTTCAATTTGGCTCGTAACTAGTATGTTATTCAAGCCAGCTATGATTAACGAATCAGAGTCTTTATAAATTATGCGATTAATTGAAAAGGTATGGTTTCAAGGTCATTTCGCTAAATGGCTGATGGTACCTTTGCTGTTCCCGTTAACGCTTATTTTTGCTGTGATAAGTTTTTGCCGCCGTATTGCGTTTAAGTTAGGCTTATTGAAATCATTTAAAGTGTCAGTGCCAGTAGTCGTTGTTGGTAATATTGGCATCGGTGGAAATGGTAAAACCCCCGTTACTTTATATTTGGTAGAGCAGTTAACTGCGAAAGGCTTAAAAGTTGGTGTCGTCAGTCGTGGTTATGGTTCAAAAGCACCGTATTACCCCTATCAAATTAACGAAGAAAGTAGCGCAGAACAAGCGGGTGATGAACCTTTGTTAATCTTTCAGCGCAGCGGTATTCCTGTTGTTATTGGCGCAGATAGAGTTAAGGGTTGTCAGCAACTAATCGATCAAGGCTGTGAAATTATCATTGCCGATGACGGCTTGCAACATTACCGATTAAAGAGAGATTTTGAATTTATTGTTGTAGACGGTAAACGTTTATTTGGTAATGGCTTATTGTTGCCCGCAGGTCCTTTGAGAGAAAGTAAACATAGAATAGCTCAAGCTAATTGCGTTATTGTTAATGGTGAAAGCCAATGGTTAGAGCAAGCTAAAAATTTAGCTTTACCAATACTACATATGCAATTAAGTGCTACCAAAGTGGTAAATGTTAAAACGGGTGTTAGTATTAATCTAAAGACCTTTCTAGTAGAGAATTTAACGAAAGATAGGCATGTTAATGCGCTTGCTGGTATTGGCGATCCAAAACGTTTTTTTAATACCCTTGAGCATTACGGCTTCGCTATAAATCTGGCTAAAAGTTTTATTGATCATCAAGCTTTTTCCGCTGAAGACTTACAACCGTTTCCAAGCAATATACCGCTATTGATGACAGAAAAAGATGCCGTTAAATGCGCTGACTTTGCTCAAGAAAATTTTTGGTATTTGCCTGTGGATGCAAAGTTTCTTGCAACTAATGACGATTCATCAATAGCAACCGTTATAGATAAAATTACAGCATTAGCTGATTAGCTAGCAGTGCCTGTAAAAGTATAAAGTTTAAGCTTGGTGGCAGTTCATCAAGTACACGATAATAAAGTTATCGGTGAAATTAATAGTAAAGTTAAGAAATATAATTCATTTAAGAGAGAGTGTTATGGCGTTTGATACTAAGTTAATGGAAATCCTTGCGTGCCCAGTATGTAAAGGAAAGTTAGAACATAATAAAGAGCAGAAAGAGCTTATCTGTAAGTTTGACCGTTTAGCCTTTGCAATCGAAAAAGACATTCCTGTATTACTTGAAAGTGAAGCTCGTCGTATTACCGAAGATGATGCATAGCGCTGAAAAGTTATGTTAGCAAAAATAGATTAATGAGGTTTTTATGTCATTTGTAGTTGTGATCCCTGCACGATTTGAGTCGTCACGCTTACCGGGTAAAGTGTTAGCTGATATTGCGGGCAAACCTATGATCCAGTGGGTTGTGGAGAAGGCTTTAGCCAGCGGCGCTGAACAAGTTATTGTTGCAACAGATAACGATGAAGTTGCTCGTGTCGTTGAAAGCTTTGGTGGCGAGGTGTGTAAAACCCGCGCTGATCATCAATCTGGTACAGAGCGTCTTGCTGAAGTGATGGAAACTTATCAGTTTGCTGACGACCAAGTCATTGTTAATGTTCAAGGCGATGAGCCCTTTATCCCTGTGGAAAATATTGCGCAAGTTGCGGCTAACTTATCGAACCAAAGCCAAGCTCGTATGGCGACTTTAGCTATGGCGATTACTGATGTTGCTGAGGCATTGAACCCCAATGCTGTAAAAGTACTTTGTGATAAAAATGGCTATGCGATGTACTTTAGTCGCGCAACGATTCCTTACGATCGTGAGCGTTTTCTTAGTAATGATAATATTGATGAAATAGGTGACTTTTATCTACGTCACATTGGTATTTATGCCTATAGAGCAGGGTTTATTAAAGATTACGTGCAATGGCCAGCTAGCCAGCTAGAGCAAATTGAGTCATTAGAGCAGCTACGAGTATTATGGCAAGGTGAAAAAATTCGTGTTGCTGTCGCGAAAACGCGTCTAGAAGTTGAAGGTGTTGATACACCTGAAGATCTTGAAAAAGCGCGAGCCTACGCAAAGACATTATAATTTAAGCTATTTGCCTTCACTTTGAGAGGCACATCTTTATTTAAAACGTCTGATGTCTTTCATCAGGCGTTTTGTATTTTAAGTGCTTATGTAACCTCAGCTCGGCTTAAGCAATGCCATCCAATAAAGCTATTTAATTGCCTATCTACGTTGTTGATGTACCAAATAGCTCGCTATTCGGATACATAAACGCCTTGATATCCACTTAACTATCATCATTGGAAATAGAGGATTCATCAAAAGTGTTGTTTATCAATTGATTATGACATTCATTAAACCGAGTTGAGGTTATATAACCTTCGTTTATCATAAAACACTGTAAACTCTTTCTTCATCTTATTAGTTTTGTTCCTGCACATTCTTTAACTTACTAGTAACTATTCATTTTTTAGCTACCGCTTATATATTTTGTTCAGGTAATTCGAAACAATCATAGTGCTCTGTCAGTAGTTGCTCAAAATTGCTTGAATGCTAGAGCTGAATAATGAGGAGTAAGCTTTTAGGCTCTCATTGTCTTAATGCATTATATAAAACGCTTTTACTTGCGTATGCTGTATCACATGGCTGTCAGCTCTTATATTGATTTGTATCTACCACTAAGCTTAAAGCCACTGAATTTAAACCACAAGCACGGCTTTAAATAGCGAGACAAGTAAAGTCTGAAGTGCTTTATGACAAGTGCGTTTGTGCAGCACAGGCGGACAACTAGGGCTATAAAGTTAATTAAGTGCTATCGAATACAAATGGTGTTGACAATGACGTTAGGTATTTCAATTTATACATAGCAATTTTAGACAAATAGGTATGCTCAGCCTTTAATCTTTTTTTAGCTGTGTTCCTAAAAAGTGTTCATTTATTGGGGATCACTAACTTGAGTAGCTTACTAGTATCGTTTAGGTCGTATCATTATTAAGAGGCGAAAAAAAGCATGCATTTGTTAATTAACAAATGAGCAGATAAAACTTGAGATTGAGATTAATTAAAGAGTTATTTTAATTAGTGATTTTAAATAGAGGAAATAAAATATTGAATGGTGCGGGAGGAGAGACTTGAACTCTCACATCTTGCGATACTGGAACCTAAATCCAGCGCGTCTACCAATTCCGCCACTTCCGCATTCAATATCATATATTGAGGTAGTAATAGATTTTAAGTTTCTATTAAACTTTAAAATGGTGGCTACTACGGGATTTGAACCTGTGACCCCATCATTATGAGTGATGTGCTCTAACCAGCTGAGCTAAGTAGCCATTTATGTAATCATCTGTGCGATGCGGGGCGGATTATGCGGATGATTGAGGGAATCGTCAACCCTTTTTTGTAAATAATTATAATTTTTTTAAATTGATTAATAATTTCTCAAATATTAGGATAAGCAAAATAAGTTGATAATCTATTTAGGTAAATAATGAACAACAAGGCGAATCACTCACAAGGTGTCTTATTGTTTAAGTTAAACTCAAGGCAGTTGTTTGCAATGGGTACCCTTAAAGTTAAAGAGCTAGTGCGCTATTCTTCAATGAGCCGATTACCTAATTCGCACGATACAATTATAGGCACTGCAACAATCAGAAATCGTACCGTACCAATTGTAGATATGGCTAAAGCAGTCGGTTACCGTGCGATCACATCAGAAGAATTAAAAGACAGCTATATAATCATTACTGATTGCCAAAGAAAGGAGGTCGGTTTTTTGGTTCGAGGTATAGATAAAATCGTTAACTGCAATTGGCGTGATATCAAGCCACCTCCAAGTTCTGTTGGGCAAAATGCCTTTTTAACTGGGGTTGCAAAAATTGAAGATAAGATCATTCAACTATTAGATGTTGAGTTAGTACTATCTCATATATACCCAGAAGATAGCGCAGGCTACTTTCCAAGTCTTACGGATATTCAAAGGGAAATGGTAAAACCTTTAAATATTTTAATAGTTGATGACTCTAGAGTTGCAAGAAAACAACTATCGGATGCACTTAATGGCTTAAATATTCCATATAAAGTTGCTTGTAATGGTCATGACGCGATAGAAATAATGAAAAGTAATTCGCAAACATCCCAACAAGTACATTTGCTTGTGAGCGATATTGAAATGCCAGGATTAGATGGTTATGAATTATCGTTTGAAGTGAAAAATACCCCTTCCTTAGCTAATGCCTATATTATTTTACATACCTCCTTATCTAGTGAAATGAGTCTTAGTCAGGCTCATCAAGTCGGCGCAAATGAAGCCTTAACTAAGTTTGATGCGGCTGAATTAATAGCTGTCTCTTATACACATCTCCGAGCCCACGAGACCGTACTAGATCT
>CAJXPG010000198.1 GCA_913057925.1 uncultured Colwellia sp.
GCTCGGAGATGTGTATAAGAGACAGTAGCTGTTGTGCAGGGGCTCGATGAATATGAAAGAAATATTGAAGAACTCGCATTTACTAAAGCAATAGCCAAAGGCATGCTAGATATTAAAGAAGGGAAAAAATCAGATATTAGCGATGTAAAAGCAAGGCTTGGTTTATAGTTGTGAAAATTGAATTTGCAGAATCAGCGATATGTGATTTAGAAGATATTAAATCATATTATACCGAACAGCAGGTACCGCAAATTGGGGAAAATTTTATTTTAGAGATAATCAGTCATATTGAAAAGTTACCTGATAACCCTAAAATTGGCAGGGAAGTTCCTGAATTTCAAACTTCATCTATTAGAGAGCTAATTCATGCTCCTTTTCGAATTGTTTACCTATTAAATGAAGCTAGTATTCAAATCATTAGAGTATGGCGAAGTGAAAGATTAATGCTGTTGCCGTAAAACAAATAAGCTATAAGACTTTCTGGTATTTTCTGTGAGTTTGCAAGCACCTTTAGCCACCCCACCTTCTAAACACCTTAAAGGGTGTTTTTTTATGTCTGAAATTTGTATCTAATTTGAAGGTAGTTTGCCGATGATTTTCATCATAAAAAAAGCCTAGACACTAAGTGGCTAGGCTTTGGATTAATGTGCTTTGAATTAATTAGCTTAGGTTGCTGAGCTAATAATCAATGTTTAATACTCATTACTTACCCATGAGGTTTTATTCAGCTAATAATGCAACCATCATTTTATTCGCGATATCTACATGGTGTTGCATAGTTGAAAATTGTCGGGTTATATCCTGTGGACCAAAGACATAAACCGGTACAGGTGCAGCGGTGTGAGTGCCTGTTCCCCATACTACGTTTTGATCGGCCGATAATGCTCTACCAATAAGGTTCGCATGTAGTTCATCTCCGTAAACAAAAAACTCTTTAAAGTCGTTAATTTTTGGAAATTCTGTCGCGCTAAGATACTTATGGCCATCCACATGATATTCATTCGCTTCACGTTCGGTGATCGCGTCACCTTGTTGATCGCTAATTTTAAAATCACTGTGTGCGTTTACTGCATCAGCCCATTCTTTACCTAGGGTATTACTAAAATCCCAATCTGAGTTCACTTGACTCATCATATCGTAGAATGTACCTGTTTGTGCGTGTAAACGGTCTAAGTTATTCAGTGAGCCAAAGTTGAAATTAGGTTTATATTCGCGACTTTGCATACCGTCGCCATCTAAAAACTTGCCTTCTGGTAAATCTTTTCGGCTATAACTAAAACCGAAACTGCCTGTTTCATGATCGGCAGTTACCACCACCAAGGTATCATTACGATCTTTTACCCATTCATAAACCGCATCTACCGCCTCATCAAACTTTAGTAGTTCATGCAGCATCCAGCCCGCATCATTTACATGGCCAGCCCAGTCAATTTGACCACCTTCAATCATTAAAAAGAAGCCGTCTTCATCTTGAGATAAAACCTCTAAGGCTTTTAGTGTCATGTCACGTAATGATGGCTGGCTACAGCTTTTATCTGCTTTACAAGCGCTATAGGCAATGCCGTCTGCCATACCTGAGTTTGCAAATAAACCTAAGATTTTTTCGCCGCTAATACTGTCAAGTTGAGCACCATCAAAAGCGAGGTTATAGCCATAAGCTTCTTTCGCTTCAATAATTAAATTACGTTCATCACTACGCTTTGACTTTTTATAAACACTCGTTGGAGCACCTAAATCAGCCATTAGTTGGCGACTTTCATCGTTAGTTTTAATATCTGATGGTAAAAAGACCCGTGCGCCACCTGATAACATAACATCTACCATGCCCGTAGAAATTAATTCTTCAGCGATTGCAGGTTCAAGTGAACGATGAGGTTGGTGTGATGCAAAAGCGGCGGGAGTTGCATGAGTAATACGAGTATCTGATACTAACCCGGTTGCTTTACCGGCTTTTTTTGCTTTTTCCAAAATGGTTTCAACAATGTTTCCTTTGTCGTCAAGACCAATCATTTCTGAGCCAGCTGCAACGCCTGTTGCTAGTTGTGATGCCGAACAAGCAGAATCAACAACCAGACTACCATTTGCGCCAAAAGGTGCATTTAACGATAAGCCTAATTGCCCAGCATGTCCTAACCT
Source organism: uncultured Colwellia sp. (assembly GCA_913057925.1). GTDB lineage: Bacteria > Pseudomonadota > Gammaproteobacteria > Enterobacterales > Alteromonadaceae > Colwellia. Next base: position 2,137 of record CAJXPG010000198.1, read on the forward strand.
AGTTAACGCCGTTTCATTGTTCATACTGTTATAGGTTGAATTAGGTGCTCGGCGAGCATACTCTTCAAGTAATCCAACTTGTTGAGCTCCCATGCCATCGCCAATCATTAAAATTACGTTTTTTACTTGGGTTACGGGAGTCGGGGTAACTTCTATTTCTTTAACTACTTCTTTAACTACCTCAACTTCTTTTATTACTTCAACTATATCGTCCTCATTACAACCCACGAGTAATGTGCTGGTAATGGCTAGCGCTATCAATGATCTTTTTAACATGTTTTTATCTCTTAGAATAAAGGCTAAATGGTGCGCAATAAGATAGGAGTTGTTTATTACAAAGATAAGTCACTAATAATAAACTAATGTGACTAAACCATTGAAGCTTAAGTATAAATCAAAGCTCTACGCCATGTTCGCTAGTATCAATAAACTAAGCATAAAAGATCAACCAAGTTAATAAACTGCACTAGAAGTATTTCACATCGCTTTCACATAACTCTCGCTAATATTCCCCCTTTTATAGTCATAAGAGAAGAATATGCATCATCAATATTTAAACGTAGGGCTACTAATCAGCTTTTTAAGCATAAGTTTTAGCACGATGGCACAACAAGATTCAGCTAATGCTGAGCAACTTAAAGCGCAAGTAAGCAAAGCAATAAGTCACATCATGGTAACGCCACGCGAGCAATGGTCAGTTAAAGTGGTAAATTATGAAAATGAAGAAGGTGATATTACCAGCAGCATTGAACACTACATAGCAAATGAACAGCTTGAAAAAAAATGGCGACTACTAAAACTTAATGGCAATGCACCAACACAAAAACAACAAAATGATTACCTTGAGGAAAAACTAAAGCATGAAGAGCAAAAATCACAAGGCAAAAGTCACAGCCTTAATTTAAACAAGTTAATTCAAGCTAACTCGCTAAGATTAAAAGCTAACTTATCTAGTCATGCCGAGTTCAGTTTTCAAGTAACCATGAAAAAACTCGGTGACGATGCTAAAGGTAAGTTATCGGGCGTATTATCCTATAATAAGCATCATGATTTTGTTGAAAAAATTACTATTACCAATAATGCAGAATTCTCTCCGGTATTTAGCGCCAACATTACAGATATTGAACTAACTTTTGAATTTATTAAAATTAACGATGCGGTATTACCTATGCAGCAAGCGCTTAATATGAAAGGAACCTTTGCTTTTTTCACTGAAATAGATGAGGTTTCAACCACGACATTTTCTGACTATCAACACAAAGCAACCACAACAATGTCGAATTAACATAGCCCCGCCAAGCACACTGAATAAAACCAGCAATAAGCTAATTAAATTGAGGTGAATTCAATTTAGTAAACAGATAAAACGACAAATCTGCAGAAGCTTTAATTGATTCCTACTCGTTAAGCCATTATGATTTTGTTTTGTTGGACAAAAGTTGAACATCATTATTTACAGCAAATAGTGATTCATTAGTTTAAAGTCTAACGAATAGCATGAAAACTATACAACGAGAATACAAGAAGAATACTTCACTTTTTAAAGGGATATGACTATGAAAACGATTAAGAATATAGCGTTAAAAAGTACTTTTTCTGCCGCTCTTGCGTTGTCAGCAACTCAAGCAAGTGCAGATGGCTTTTATATCGGTGCCGGTATTTATAGCCCTGAAGGCGAAATTGAAACGATAAGTGACAGTGATACCACGCCAGCATTTTTTTTAGGTTATCAGTTTATTGATACCAGTGTTTTTATGTTTTCTGCTGAGGTCGGCTACTATGATTTAGGTAGCTTTAATAGCCAAGTATCATCTGTTGATGCCGATGCCTTAACTTTAGCCGCGGTAGGTTATTTGCCCTTAGGCCCATTCTTTGAAGTGTACGCCAAAGCAGGGGTGGCACAAACAAATGTTGATTACACTGTTGGTACCATCAAAGATGACTTAGGTGGCACTGATGGCTTTGCTGGCATTGGCGCGTCAGTTGATATTATGGATACCGTTGATATCTATGTAGAATATTTAATGTTTGATACCGAAATAGAGTCAGACTCAATTGGTGCAGGTATCCGATTCGACTTCTAAGTTAAGAGTTAATTTGAGAAGTTAAATTAGCGCATCACTAACCCCAAAAAAAGGCCAACTTCTGTTGGTCTTTTTAATTTCAGCCTCCCGCTTTTAAAGCTAGTTCCCGACAGACAAGTTTCTATTGCCCTCAACTAGATTGAGAAAGTATAAAAAGATAAATCCACTAGTAGAAAAAACATAATATTTTATATAGCTATATCAATGATAATTGGTTAATTTAGTTTTCTGGTACGATCAGTGAAGTTGTCTACAGGAAGATTAAATGCCGAACAAACAAGCTAGTTTTGATTACATTATTGTTGGTGCTGGCTCTGCCGGTTGTGTGCTTGCAGCTCGTTTATCTGAAGACCCAAATGTTTCAGTGTGTCTGTTAGAGGCCGGTGGTCCAGATAACAGTTTTTTTATTCAAGCTCCCATTGGCTTAGCTGCGATGTTACCGACAAAACTCCATAACTGGGCTTTTGAAACGATTCCGCAAACAGGACTAAATGGTCGAAAAGGCTATCAACCTCGAGGCAAAACTTTAGGCGGTAGTTCATCTACTAATGCGATGTTATATGTTCGCGGTAATAAATGGGATTACGATAATTGGGCTGCGCTAGGTAATGACGGCTGGAGTTATCAGGATATTCTTCCTTATTTTAAAAAGTCTGAAGGCAATGAGGTCTTTACTGATGAACTGCACAGCAACGATGGCCCGCTCGTAGTTGGCAATGCCACTGATGCTAGCAATATCAATCAAATGTTTATCGACTCATGTATTGAGCAAGGTATTAAACAAATAGATGACTGTAACGGCATTGAACAAGAAGGCGCTTTTTACTACCAGCGAACCATTAAAAACGGTGAACGCTGTAGTGCCGCCAAAGCTTACTTAACCCCGAATATAAGTCGAAAAAATTTAACCATAATCACCCACGCCTTAACAGAAAAAGTTCTTTTTGAAGGCAAAGTTGCAGTAGGTGTGCGTTATAAAAAAAATAACCAGTCATTAGATATTCTCTGTAATAAAGAAGTGATATTAAGTAGCGGTGCTTTTGGCTCACCACAAATTTTAATGTTGTCAGGTGTTGGCAACAAAACGCACCTGAATGAACACGGTATTAACTCCGTTCATCACTTACCCGGTGTTGGGCAAAACTTGCAAGATCATATCGATTACGTACAAACCTTTAAAGTTGACAGTAAAGAAGATACCTTTGGTTACTCTATCAGAGGCTGTTTTCGCATAGTAAAATCGCTGTTTGAATGGCACAAACACCGCACAGGAAAAGTCACCAGCACCTTCGCTGAATCAGGCGCCTTCTTTAGTACTGAAAAAAACCTTGTTGCACCTGATGCCCAGTTGGTTTTTGTGCCTGCCATTGCCGATAACCATGCCAGAACGGTTAACTTTGGCCATGGTTACAGTTGTCATATCACCTTACTTCGCCCTGAGAGTGTTGGTGAAGTGAAACTCAACTCGAATAAACCAGAAGATTCCCTCGCTATCGACCCTAAGTTTTTTAGTCATCAGCAAGATATGGCGGTAATCAAGAAAGCTGCGGATAAAATGCAAACTATCCTTGAAGGGCAGCCTTTTACAGCAATTCGAAAAGAGATGCTCTACTTTGTCGAAAGTGGTAATGAAGAAGATCTTGAGCGAGATATTCGAAATCGCGCCGACACGCAATACCATCCGTGTGGCACTTGTAAAATGGGTCCTAAAGCAGATGAAATGGCGGTTGTTGATGCCCAGCTAAAAGTACACGGTATGGAAAAATTACGGGTGGTTGACGCGTCAATTATGCCTAAAATAATTAGCGGCAATACTAATGCGCCAACCATTATGATCGGTGAAAAAGCTGCAGATATGATTTTAGCGAATGATTAACCTGAAAATAACAATGGCGCCATGCATTAACCTCTAAGCAGCGCCATTGTGCTAAGTAGTTAAGTACGAAAACGCTCAACGGATTTATTAAAGCTAATAGCTAACTCTGACATATTCATCGAAGTATCTCTATTTTCCACGCTGCCTTGGCATACTGCATCGCCGACAAGTTTAAACTCTTCAACCCATGAGCGCATATCTACCACCTGATGATGGGAGTGCTCTGCTTGCTCTGCGACTTGCGTACTTACCTTACTTAAGTTCAAAATACTCGATTGGATTACGGATAATGACTCGACAGTTTGTTGCGATAAAGTAACGGCTTGATC
>CAJXPG010000199.1 GCA_913057925.1 uncultured Colwellia sp.
GGGCTCGGAGATGTGTATAAGAGACAGGGTCGATATTTTTATTGTTAATTATGATGAATTTTTGCAAGTTAGAGTTAAATACCCTGATAATGAATAGATTTAAACTTTAACACTAATTTTGAGATAACTTATCTACAGTCGCTAAACAGGCTGGCATAAATGTTTCTATAAAGTACTCAACTTCAGGGTGACTTCGTTTTAGCTGAGTTATTTTAATCGCTAACCGTTGTTCAACATGATCAAATTCAGGGTTTTTATGGTTGATTTCATCAAGTGCTTTTATGTAAGCGACAATGATATCAGCCGCTTTTACAATTGCTTTGTTTTCCTCACTGACATTGTCTTGCACTATGATATCACTAAATATTGCTTGAAACTCATCAGGTAATGAAGCTAAACATTCTTGCTCAGCAAGCAGTTCAATTTTTTTAAATTCTCTGGCAATCGCTTTATTAGCATATTTGGTTGGGCTGACTATATCACCGTAGCGGGTTTCACTCGCTTCGTGATATAAAGCGATGGTTGAAATTTTGTCAGCATTTACCTGACCGCCAAATTTTTTGTTTTTTATCACCGCTAATAAGTGCGCAACAATAGCGACTTGATGTGAATGCTCCGCTATATTTTCAGGTTTAACGCAAAACATTAACGACCAACGTTTTATCAGTGGCATGCGTAACATCCACGCTAAAAAAGAACTTTGCATTAGCTATCCCTCAAGTCGGAAATGGTGAAAAGTTATTTAGTGGCAGTTGACTGCTTGTAGGTTGCAAAAAAGCTTTTTAACCGTTCAAGTGCAGGCACAAGTTCATCAACATGGGGTAAAAATACTAAACGGAAATAGTTATGCTCTTTAATGTTAAAAGCGCGGCCGTGTACCAGTAGTATTTTCTCTTGCTTGAGTAAATCGAGTATCATTTTCTCATCACTCTTGATGTTAAACTTGTTGTTGTCCACTTTGACAAATAAGTACAAAGCGCCCATGGCTGGGTGACATGACAGGCCATCAATATCATTAATCATTTGTGCTGCGATATTACGTTGCTTAAGTAATCGGCCATCACCTTCAATCAACTCGTTGATACTTTGATAGCCACCTAGTGCGGTTTGAATTGCATGCTGACAGGGGACATTGGCACAAAGTCGCATTGAAGACAGCATAGTTAAGCCTTCTAAATAGTCTTCGGCGTGAATTTTTGGTCCAGAAACAACCATCCAACCCGCTCTAAAACCGGCAATCCGATAGTTTTTTGATAAACCGCCCATGGTAATGATTAGTACATCTTGTGCAAGACTTGCTGTTGGAATATGTTTGGCTTGGTCGAATAATATTTTGTCGTAAATCTCATCACTGAAAATAATTAACTCGTACTTTCGCGCAAGAGCAATAATACCTTGCAGTATTTCTTCAGGGTAAACCGCACCCGTTGGGTTATTCGGGTTAATTAACACGATTGCCTTGGTTTTTTTGCTAATTTTAGCTTCCATATCGGCTAAATTTGGATACCAAAAGTTCTCATCATCACACTGATAATGCACTGGCGTGCCTCCAGATAATGATACAGAGGCAGTCCATAAAGGATAATCAGGTGCTGGTATTAATACTTCATCACCGTTATTTAATAACCCTTGCATAGCCATAACAATTAACTCACTGACACCATTGCCGATGAAAATATCATCAACGCCAACGTCTTTTATTCCTTGTTGCTGAAAATATTGCATAACAGCAACTCGCGCCGAGTATATACCTTGCGATTCAGCGTAGCCTTGTGAGCTGGGGAGGTTGTGAATAACGTCTTTTAAAATGTCATCGGGTGCGGCAAAGCCAAAGGGTGCTGGGTTACCAATATTTAGCTTAAGAATTTTATGGCCTTCATCTTCAAGACGCTTGGCCTCGGCTGCTATTTGTCCTCTAATATCGTAACAAACATTGTTTAATTTAGATGACTTGGTAATAGCTTTCATGAGTGAGCAACTTCTTAGTTAAATTTATCGAATAGGTTTCCTCCATTGTTGCCAATAATTAACTGTTTTGAAAGTATTAATTTACTCTTTTTTAATGATAATTTTTTAGCTTATTAATTGAAATGGCATATTGGCTAACTTTCTTCATTTAAGGGAGATATTTTACTGCCTTAAACGTTATAACAATGTTAAATTTGCCGTTGAAGTTAATAAGCAACTTTATTAGCTATTAAACCTGAAGTTAGCTTGTTAAAGGAATTACTCATGTCATTGATTGCCCAAACACCAAAGCCACCATATTACGCCGTAATATTTACTTCAATACGCACTGAAGGTGATGAAGGTTATGGCCAAGCAGCAACTCGCATGCTAATGCTTGCCGAGCAAGAGTCAGGTTTCTTAGGAGCAGAGTCGGCAAGAGAGGACGTTGGTATTACCGTGTCATATTGGTCTTCATTGGCAGCGATTAAATGCTGGAAAGCGAATGTAGAGCATGTTGAAGTGCAAAAGCAGGGCAGGAAGACTTGGTATCAATCATTTAAAGTGAGAATTTCAAAAGTCGAAAAAGATTATAGTTTCGAATAACGAGGGACAATTGCAGGTTTATAAGATTTATTTTACAAGAGGTTAAATAAAGTATGTATCGTGGGAAATGTTTATGCGCCGAGGTGCAAATTGAGTTAACAGGTGCTATCAGTGAAATTATTCACTGTCACTGCTCTTTATGCCGTAAAAATAGTGGCACTGCCTATGCCACTAATGGTTTTATTAATACTGCTGAGTTAAAAGTGACGCAAGGGGAATCCTTACTAACCAGCTTTACCACGAAACCAGGACGCCATCGCCATTTTTGTAGTAAGTGTGGCTCTCCAGTGTATAGTTCAAATGAAGATGATCCATCTCGATTAAGAATACGCTTAGGTATATTAGACAGTGATATTACTGAACGACCACTGTCTCATAACTTTGTAACGTCTAAAGCCAATTGGGAAGAGCTTGATGCTGATTTACCGCGTTATGAAGGTTTAGAGCCAACTCGACAATAAAATATCGTGTTAATCAGAGCCAAAAAAGGGGCCAAAGCCCCTTTTTTAATCACTTGTATTTAATCACTTGTTTTTAATGCTTAGTTAAATAAAGCCATCACTTCATCAATAGCAATTAATGATTTTTCACCGGTAATACGGTTTTTCAGCTCGACTTGTTGCGCATCTAAGTTACGCTCACCAACAATCAGTAATAACGGCGTGCCCATTAATTCATGATCAGCAAACATTACGCCAGGACGTTCTTTCCTATCGTCAAATAAAACTTCAATACCTGCTTGGTTTAGCGACTCGTATAACGCTTCTGCGGTTTCTTTCACGCGGGCTGATTTTGCCATATTCATCGGCACAATGGCTACTTGAAACGGTGCAATCGCTTTAGGCCACTTTATACCGTATTTATCATGGTTTTGCTCAATGGCAGCGGCAACAATACGTGAAACCCCAATACCGTAACAACCCATGGTTAATGTTTGGTTTTTACCGCCTTCATTTAATACTGCACAGTTCATCGCTTCGGCGTATTTACTGCCTAATTGGAAAATATGACCTACTTCAATGCCGCGTTTTATTTCGATATTACCTTGACCACAAGGGCTTGGGTCGCCAGCAACAACATTACGAATATCTTGTACGGTTATCTCAGCCAAGTCACGGTCCCAGTTAACACCGGTAAAAGATTGGTTATTTACGTTAGCACCACAAGCAAAGTCACTTAATTGTGCAGCGCTTCTGTCAACGATAATCTCAATGTTTAACCCTTTAGGTCCTAAAGAAGTACGGTGACAGTTTGCTACTTCAGATACTTGCTCATCACTAGCTAGGGTTAATGGCGCAGCAACTTGTGGTAAGTTCTCCGCTTTAACTTCATTAAGCTCATGATCGCCACGAAGAACAAGTGCCACAAACTTCTCCACTTCACCTTCAGCGCTAGTACCAAGTACCAAAATAGTTTTAACGCTATTTTTAACATCCGTATCGGTAGTTTTGATTAGACGTTCTAATTTTAACTCAACTGTTTCAATCTCTTGAGTTGGCTGTGCACGTTCGCCAGTTGGAGCAAGTGCTTCTGCTTTTTCAATATTGGCAGCAAAATCACTACCGTCGCTAAAAGCAATATCATCTTCACCAGAGTCAGCCAGTACGTGGAATTCATGAGATTTTTCGCCACCAATTGAGCCTGTATCGGCAATAACAGGGCGGAAATCTAATTCTAGGCGTTCAAAGATACGACAATAGGCATCAAACATAATTTGATAAGTCTTTTCTAAACACTCATCTTCTAGATGAAATGAATAGGCATCTTTCATTAAGAATTCACGACCACGCATCACACCAAAACGAGGACGAATTTCATCACGGAATTTAGTTTGTACTTGGAAAAGACTCAAAGGCAGTTGCTTATAACTGCTTAATTCATTTGCCACTAATTTGGTAATAACTTCTTCATGGGTTGGTCCCAAAACAAATGGTCGCTTATGACGGTCATTTAAACGCAGTAATTCAGGGCCATAGTCATCCCAACGACCAGACTCTTCCCATAAATCAGCAGGTTGAACCATAGGCATTAATACTTCGTTAGCACCGGCGCGCTGCATTTCTTCACGGACAATGTTTTCAACTTTCTTTAATACGCGCAAACCCGTAGGTAACCAAGTATACAAGCCTGAAGCTAGGTTACGTACAAGACCAGCTCGTAGCATCAATTGGTGACTGATAACCTCTGCGCTGGCAGGGGTTTCTTTTAGGGTAGACAGTAAATATTGACTGGTACGCATTACTTAAGGATTCCGTAAGAATAGGGGGGATATAATTGCCGCTATTCTATCAGGGGGCTAGCTTATGAAAAAGTAATAAATGCCTAGGATTAAGGATATTTTTTTAACGAGTCATTTTTTTTACAAAAACAACGACAAAAAGTGCAATAGTGAAGCTGCCAGTAAACGCTTCGATGGCAGCGATAGCTCTCGATATCCCAACAGGGGTGAAATCACCATAACCAAGTGTGGTAAAGGTAACTACTGAGTAATAAAGTGATGAAAAAAATAAGCCAATATTTTCTTGTAAAGATTGGTCGCTACTTATCGCTTGTACCGTGTTGTTATAACTCAAACCGGTAAAGGCATAAATAATAGCGCAGAGAAAAATAATAGCGATTGACAAACCAATGATACGTAAGGGGGCTTCACCGTAGCCACAAAATAAATCAACAAGTTTGGATATGTTACGTTTCACGCTATAACGGGGTAACTGCAAGCGGCGCATAGTAAGCTCTTTCTGAATAAAATAGCCCGATAAGGTAAAAATCCCTTCATGTTCAGCATGTTTACGTAAGTCTCGATAAATTTCCTCCGCTTGCTCTAAATAATCAATTGATGCTTGTAAGTTACCTTGCTTAGCTTCTTGTTTTGCGTCAATTTCTTGTTTGAGTTTTTTGCCAATTTTAACATTTTCAAATTTACTGCCGGTCCACTTTACTCCCAACAAGTTGGTTAATTCTAGGTCCGCGCAGTTTAAATTTGCAAAGCGCACGTCAGCTTTCATAATACTTGCATTGTGTAAGTTAATATTAAACATGTGAGCACTTTTAAGTTTTGCGTGATAAAAATCAGCATAAGCAAAGTCATAGCCCACTTTCTTTCCGTGGTTAACTAAATCAATACCTTGAAGGTTTGCTTTTGCTAAAATAATGCCACGAAGCATGCCACCGTTTTGAGCATACGCTTCTAACTTATCTTTTACATCAGAGCCTGATTTATCAATAGTTCTGTCATGCCAATAACAATAGCCAGAGCTGTTCGCTTCGCCTTGACAGCAAAAAGCTTGTTGCTCACTACTTTCGGGATCTTGATATTGACACAATAACTTTATTTTATTCATTTAAAGAGTATAGTGCGCTGCAAAGAAAAGTAAAAAGAGGAACAGACGTGCAAGTAAATATAATTCAAGCAGACTATCAAAATGAAGAACACGGTAAAGATTTAGTGATGTTATTGAACGCTTATGCTTTAGACCCAATGGGCGGCGGTGAAGCCTTAGCAACTGAAGTCCAACAAAATCTAGTCGCAACACTGGCTAAGCGCGACGATTTTTTAACCCTACTTTGCTATGTTGATAATAAACCTGCCGGCATACTAAACTGTGTTGAAGGCTTTTCCACTTTTAAATGTAAGCCGTTACTCAACATTCATGATTGTGGGGTGTTAAAAGAGTTTCGCGGCCTAGGCACTGTCTCTTATACACATCTCCGAGCCCACGAGACCGTACTAGATCTCGT
>CAJXPG010000200.1 GCA_913057925.1 uncultured Colwellia sp.
ACCGAGATCTACCCAGAGTAGATCGTCGGCAGCGTCAGATGTGTATAAGAGACAGTACTAATAGCATTCCCTAATCATGGGGCCATTTCTGACAATCTAACTTTTGCCAAGCCGGTATATTTATCGAATGCCAATATCTTTTTAAACCAAAAGATGAAAAATCCACAAGGTAACCCTATTACCACGGTTGAAGAACTTATTGGCTTATCAGGTAAGTTGCCTGTTGGTATTTGGCAAAATTCTACTTTTAAAGATGAGTTATTATCGCAATATCCCGAGTTAAGTATTCGCTATTTTTCTAGCCTTACAACCATGCTTAATGCCGCAGAAAAAGGAGAAATAGCTGGTGTTGTTGGCCTTGTGGACATCATCAAAGCCCGCCTAGTACAAATAAACTTGCAAACGCAATTTTATCGTATAGAGCAACCGATAATTACCTTGAAACTAGCGCCGGTCGTTCATCAGCAAAACGCCAAATTAACGCAAATGATTGATAAAGGCTTTAAAGAACTAGATATCAAAGAGTTAATCGAAATAGAAGATAGGTGGTTAAACGGTAATAAAGCGGAATACTATTATAAGAAACAAGCGCAAAAAATATCGCTAAGTGATGAAGAAGTTAGTTATCTAACAGACAATACTCAAGTTAAAGTTGGGTATATTAAAGACTTATCACCAGTTGAATTTACCAATGAAGCAGGAGGTTTTTCTGGTATTAACCGTGATGTGTTAACGCTTATTCAAGATAGAACTGGCGTTAATTTTAACTATATTGCTTATGATAATTGGCAGTCGCTATACCAAGGTTTACTTGATAGTAAAGTTGATATGTTAGCGAGTATTACGCCAACAGAGGAGCGGAATAAACAGGTTCTGTTTACAGAAAGCTACTGGCAAATGCCTTGGGTTATGGTGCACCCACAGTATTTAGGACGTAAAAGTAAACTTGAAGACTTTTACGGAAAGCAAGTTGCCATTGTAAAAGGCTACTATTTAATTGCCACCTTAAGAAAACAACACCCTTTAATCACTTTTAAATTAGTTGATAACCGAGAACAAGCGTTAATTGCATTACAGCAAGAGCAAGTTGAAGGTTTTATTACTACTATGGCTTCTGCTTCGTATTTATTAAAGCAAGAGAATATAGTCACCTTAATGATGTCTATGATGGAAGATGTCAGCTTAGATAACAGCCATTTTGGCATAAATAAAAGCCAACCTCTGTTAAAAGACATTATTAATAAAGGTTTGCTTACTATCACGGAAAAAGAGAAGCAAGCTATTTATGATAGTTGGTTTACTTTGGCTATCAAAACCGGTCTAGATAAAAATGTTGTATTACAAGTTGGTGCGCAAATCGGGATAATTATTTTATTGGTTCTTGGTGTCATCGTTATGTGGAATAGACGTTTACAGGTAGAAATAAAACACCGAGAGCAACTTGAAAAAATAATGAAACATATGGCGACCCATGATGAGCTCACTGGGCTTGCCAATCGAGTACTGTTAAAAGATAGGCTAAGTACTGCTATTGAATTTCACCAGCGTCAAGCCTTGGCAATGGCGGTATTGTTTATTGATTTAGATGGCTTTAAAAACATCAATGATACCCATGGACATGATGTTGGCGATGAGCTTCTACAACAAGTGGCACTTAGGTTACAAGGGTGCGTGAGAAGTTCTGATACTGTAGTGAGGTTTGGTGGTGATGAATTTGTTTTATTGCTTACCGGTTTGCATAGCCCAAATGAAGCGGCATATGTTGCTGAAAAAGTATTAAGACTAATGCAAAAAGAGTTTGAATTATCAAACAATAAGCCAAATGAAAATTCTAAAATTAATGCCTTTATTGGTTGTAGTATAGGGGTTGCTATGTACCCCGACGATGGTGATAACGATACTGACCTGCTAAAAATTGCCGATACCTTGATGTATAAAGTTAAAGCTGCCGGTAAAAATCATTATATCTTTAACTAAATGTTTAGTTAAATCCTTAATTAGACTTTTAACTAAAAGTGATTTGTCGCTGTAATATTTAATTAAAAATAGCGGCTTTGTGTTTTGCAGCAATTCGTGGGATATCACTGGATTTAAGGTAACTGGATTCCTGATAAAAAATACTCGGGAATGAAAACTGACTTTCTACTGTTTACTTCTTAAATCGTCATTGCCGAAGTTTCTTGTCGGCAATCTAGTCTTTATAACTATTCTATACTTATCTTCTCGGTGTAGGGCGAAGCCCCTCTGTGTACTCGGTGGTAGTTTATTTTGTTATTCTTACTGAAATAATAGAGACAATTTTCACCACAGAGAATGGATTGACAGTGAGTTTGTAGTTGCAGCCCTATAAAACCGTCATTGCCGAAGTTTCTGGTCGGCAATCCATTCTTTATAACTCTCAACTAGAGAGTAAATATTAAAAACTTAAGATATTCAAAAGCTCATCTCATCACTTAATCTCTGATTACTTCTCGGTGGAGCGAACGAAGTGAATCCTCGGTGACCTCTGTGGTCATTTTCTAGTTTGGTATTCTGTTTAAAGATAGATATTCACCACCGAGGACACAGAGGGGCTTCGCCCTACACTGAGAAGTAATTAGTACTTAATGATGCGATTAAAAAGTGACTTCCAGATTGGAGACTTCTGGCATGACTAATGTCTAGATAAATCCATAATTGTCAGGTTATCATTAATAAGTCTATTCTATTGTCATTGCTTAAATTACTGCATCTGCTTGTTCTAGGTGACATTAACAATCTTTGCTTTATAATATGCGAAAAATTTATCATAACGAGCATTTAAACAATGCTCGTTATTATGTTTAGAATTGGTATAGGGCAAAATACATGCGCAGTCTTTATTGTGGTGAGGTAAATGAATCTCACATTGGTCAAGAAATAACTTTATGTGGTTGGGTAAACAAACGTCGTGATTTAGGCGCTGTTATCTTTTTAGATTTACGTGACCGTGAAGGCTTAGTGCAAGTTGTTTACGATCCTGATTTACCTGAAGTTATCAAAAAAGCTAATACACTACGTAATGAGTTTTGTGTTCAAATTAAAGGTAAAGTTCGCGCACGTCCTGAAGGGCAAGTGAATAAAGATATGAAAACAGGTGCTATTGAAGTACTTGGTTTAGACTTAACCATCTTAAATAAATCTGCACCATTACCACTTGATTCAAACCAAGTTAACTCTGAAGAGTTACGTTTAAAATATCGCTACCTTGATTTACGCCGCAGTGAAATGACTGAGCGTATGCGTTTTCGCGCTAAAGTCACTTCAGCAGTGCGTAGCTCTCTAGAAAATCAAGGTTTCCTTGATATTGAAACGCCAATTTTAACGGCTGCGACACCTGAAGGTGCCCGTGATTACTTAGTACCAAGTAGAACGCACAAAGGTCAATTCTTTGCCTTGCCACAATCTCCACAATTGTTTAAACAATTATTGATGATGTCTGGCATGGAGCGTTACTACCAAATAGTTAAGTGTTTCCGTGATGAAGATTTACGTGCTGATAGACAGCCTGAATTTACCCAAATAGATATTGAAACCTCATTTATGAGCTCTGAGCAAGTAATGGAAGTAACGGAAAAAATGATCCGTGAATTATTCCAAACTATGCTTGATGTTGATTTAGGTGACTTCCCACGCATGCCGTATTCTGAAGCGATGTCTCGTTTTGGTAGTGATAAGCCTGACCTACGTAACCCATTAGAAATCGTTGATGTTGCTGATATCTTAAAAGATGTTGAATTTAAAGTATTCTCTGGCCCTGCAAATGATGAAAAAGGCCGTGTTGCGGTAATTTGTGTGCCAGAAGGCGCGTCTAAATTCTCACGTAAAGGTCTTGATGAATTAACTAAGTATGTTGGCATTTATGGTGCTAAAGGCATGCCTTGGTTAAAAGTAAATGATATTGATGCAGGCATGGACGGACTTCAATCACCAATCTTAAAGTTCTTATCTGAAGATGCTGCAAAAGCATTGTTAGAGCGTGCAAATGCTAAAACAGGCGATATTATCTTCTTTGGTGCAGACCAATATAATGTTGTGTCTGAATCACTTGGTGCTTTACGTCTTAAGTTAGGTGAAGATCTAGAACTACTTCAAGGTGAGTGGAAACCATTATGGGTTGTTGACTTCCCAATGTTTGAAGAAGTTGATGGTCAAATGCATGCCATTCATCATCCATTTACTGCACCAACTAACTTAACGGCAGAAGAGTTAGAAGCCAACCCTGTGGGCGCATTATCAGATGCTTACGATATGGTATTAAATGGTTGTGAATTGGGCGGTGGCTCTGTACGTATTCATAACCAAGATATGCAAGCGGCAGTATTTAGAATCCTTGGTATTAGCGATGAAGAAGCTGAAGAGAAATTTGGTTTCTTACTTGAAGCACTACAATATGGTGCTCCACCTCATGCTGGCTTGGCGTTTGGTTTAGATCGCCTTGTTATGTTGATGACAGGCTCTAGCTCAATCCGTGATGTAATGGCGTTCCCGAAAACCACAACAGCCGCTTGTCCACTGACTAATGCGCCAGGCAATGCCAATCCTGAGCAGCTTAAAGAGTTAGGTGTTGCAACAATTGTTGAAGAAAAAGCAGCACAAGAGTAATTTAAAGCGATAGGGTAAACATACTGCTAAAGTATTTTACTCGCGATAAAGAAAAAGCGTATTGTATGTTAAACATCAATACGCTTTTTTTATTTTCTAAAGCGAATCAATCAGCTGAAAAATATTAAAAAATTTAACGAAAAGATTATATGAGTATTATTTTAGGTATTGATCCCGGCTCTCGCATTACCGGCTATGGGGTTATTCAAAAAGAAGGCCGTAAAATTACCTATCTAGGTAGTGGTTGTATAAAAGCCTTCTCAGCCAAAAAAGATGGCGAAGAAGAAGATTTTAGCCAACGATTACAAACCATCTTTGCTGGTGTCTCTGAGCTGATTATTCAATTTAAACCTGAGCTATTTGCCATTGAACAAGTTTTTATGGGAGTAAACCCCGGTGGCGCACTAAAGTTGGGGCAAGCTCGAGGTGCAGCCATTGTTGCGGCAACCAATAATGGCTTACCTGTTGCTGAGTATTCTGCCAGGCAGATAAAACAAGCTGTCGTTGGCACCGGAGCTGCTGATAAGGAACAAGTTCAACATATGGTTAAAAACATTTTGAATTTACCTGGTACGCCTCAAGCCGATGCTGCCGATGCTTTGGCTGTTGCCCTGTGTCATGGTCATAGTTACGACTCATTGAATAAAATGGTTGGTCAAGCAACTAAAACAGTCAGGGGAAGGTTGCGCTAGACGCTTCAAAGATCACAGTTTTTCATTGCCGAGATTTCTTGTCGGCAATCTATGCGCTTGTCACTTTTCAATATTTTTTCGGTGTGTGAACGAAATGAAGTTTCGGTGTCCTCTGTTTAAGATGTTAAGTTCAAAGAAACTATCACCACCGAGAATACAGAGGCGCTTCGCGCTACACCGAGAAGTGACTTAGCCCATCAATCTAAAACCAGATATAGTTATATGGATTCCTGACAAGACACTTCAGGAATGACAGAGGTTCTTTTTTTACCAAGCCTTGCAGTTTGTCATTGCCGAGTTTTTTTGTCGGCAATCTATGCGCTTGTTACTCTTCTGCATTTTGTTTTCGGTGTAGCGTAACAAAGTGAAGCCTTGGCTCTTTATTCGGGAGCCTCATTGGTTGAATATGTTTCTATGAGCTTTAAAATTTAAACTTCGAAGAGGATATTACCACAGAGGACACAGAGAGCCTGCGCGCTACACCGAGAAGTGACTTAGCCCATCAATCTAAAACCAGATATAGTTATTGGATTCCTGACAAGACACTTCAGGAATGACAGTTCCGCTGTTGCCATAGCCCCCATCACACTGGAATTATAGCTCCTCTGTTGTTTTCAACCACCACAAGCTGTCATTGCCGAGTTTTCTTGTCGGCAATCTAATTTCTAGGTTAATCATTCTTTACTGTATAAATATATAGTGGTAGTATCTTTGTCAATAAAAATAGCTTTAGGTACTTAATGCTGTCTCTTATACACATCTGACGCTGCCGACGATCTACTCTGTGTAGA
>CAJXPG010000201.1 GCA_913057925.1 uncultured Colwellia sp.
TCACTTAATTGATAATTCCAACTCGCCCAAGCTTTTTTCCGTTTGGGCAACATATTAATATCGGTATGTAACACCACAGAGTTCGCTTTATAAGGCATCGCTGATAACACCTTCCTCTCATCTTCATTGGCATCGGCTAATAGCGCTAACGCTTGGTCTGAGTGACAAGCAATAACAACTTCATCAAAAGGCTGCTCGCTTTCATCGTGAAATCTAATAGTGACACCATTGCTTGTTCTAATAATGTTTTTAATGTTGGCATTTAACTTTATGTTTTGCGAGAACGGTTTACACAAAGGTGTTAAGTAGCTGCGTGAGCCATTAGGGATAACATACCATTGCGGCCTATCTTTAATGTTGAGCAAACCATGGTTAGAGAAGAACTTAACAAAAAATTGAAACTCAAAGGCTTCCATTTGCGCCAAAGAGCTTGACCATATTGCAGCCCCCATCGGCAAAATATAATGCTCGGCGAAAAAATTACTAAAGTTGTTATTCTTTAAAAAACCACCCAAGGTTACGCCTGCTTGATAATTATCTCGCTGGTATATTTCTTTACAAAGCTTGTTGAAACGTAAGATTTCTTTGATTAATA
Source organism: uncultured Colwellia sp. (assembly GCA_913057925.1). Lineage (GTDB taxonomy): Bacteria > Pseudomonadota > Gammaproteobacteria > Enterobacterales > Alteromonadaceae > Colwellia. The sequence continues at coordinate 596 of CAJXPG010000201.1, forward strand.
GCCAAAATTTAGGTCTGAAAATGTTGCGTCTTTGAGCAAATAAGGAGTCAAGGTTATGACCGTTATATTCTAAGCCAGTGTTAGCGTTATGTACTGAGAAGCTCATTTCGGTTTCTTGCTTATCAATGCCTATTTCGCTGAGTAAGGCTAAAAAATTTGGGTACGTTTTATTATTAAAGACGATGAAGCCAGTATCAATGGCGTAATCCTGATTATCTACCGTGACATCAACCGTTGCTGTGTGGCCACCAATGCTTGAATTTTTTTCAAAAACAGTAACATTATGTTTTTTTGATAACAGATAAGCGGCGGTTAAGCCTGAAATGCCTGAGCCGATGATGGCAATGTTTTTCATGTATTTGAATCCTTATTCAATAGTGAATTACCAAGGGATTGTGGCAAAAATGCTATTAGCTTCAACAGCAAGGTTAAGCGTTTAGGAAAATGCAGGTAATGTTTTCTTCGTTTAATGCCTTGAAAAATTCTCTCTGCTGCTTGTTCAGCAGTCAGTAAAAAAGGCATGGCAAAATTATTTTTATCCGTTAAAGGGGTTTTGATAAAGCCAGGGTGAATGAGGCAAACATCAATATGTTCCTTGGCTAGATCTATTCTTAAGCTATTGGCCAAGTAATCGACTCCTGCTTTTGATGCGCCATAAGCTTCTGCACGAGAGAAGGGGAAAATAGTGGCACTTGAGCTAACCAAGGCCAGTTGTCCTCCTGCAGGCACTTTAGGTAAAAAATTTTCTAGCAAAGCGCCCATAGCAAGCAGGTTGGTATTGATGACTTCTCTAAAACGGTTACCGTCAAATTGTTTGGCATTGTCGATATAAAGGCAAGTGCCAGCATTAAGGATGAGAATATCAATATGAACTACTTGTTCAGCAGCGTTTGCCACCGCATTGATATCATTTACATCAAATGCTAACCATTGGGTTGCCAGTGGCGTTAGCCGCGCTAATGTTTCTTTATCGCGACCACAAGTAACCACTTGATAACCTAAATCAACATATTGCTTATACAGCGCTAAACCTATACCTGAACTAGCACCGGTGATAAGCACGGTTTTAGCTCGTGGGTTGTCGTTTTGCTTAGTCATGCTTAGCTGCTCGGCGCTTGATAAAAGCAATTAATCTACCAATAAAAGGAATATGTTCATAAAGCATTGCACCGACATCAACATAATCTCTATGGTAAGTTACTTTGTCTTTATCACCTTGAATATGTGAACTACCTGATACTTCAACCTCACGCCCTTTATTTAAAAAAGGGTGGCAGAACGTCATTTGCCAGTAAATAGCGGCTTGATTACCCTCATTAATCACTTGCACTATGGTAAAGTCACAGCTTGCAAGGTTACTGTAAAGGTTTTCAAAGTAAGCTTTTAATTGTGCTATGCCTTGCAAGGAGTGCATCGGGTCAATAAAGATAATGTCTTGATGATACAACTCATCTAATAAGTGCAGGTTATCTACCGACAATTGATTATATATAGCGATAAAATTATCTAGCCAAGGCGGCTGATATGTTTGTTCGTTATCGGTAATATTTAATTGCGCATTCATTATGTACCTTCTTTACTTTTTTCAATAGCTTGATAGAACGCTAACGCTTCAGCCCTGGCAATACTATGTTCGACAATGGCCGGCCAATAAACCCCTAATTGATGTTTTTTCAAATATTTATGGGGAAAATGTATCTCTTTATCTGGCACATCACTTAGCTCTGGTAAATATATACGGATAAAGCGTCCAAAAGGATCAAATTTCTCACTTTGTCTAATTGGGTTAAAAATTCTGAAATAAGGCTGAGCATCACAGCCTGTGCTGGCAGACCATTGCCAACCACCGTTATTTGCCGCTAAATCGCCATCAATAAGTTGCTGCATAAAATATTGCTCACCCCAGCGCCAATCCACCAATAAGTGCTTAGTCAGAAAACTTGCGGTTAACATACGCAGTCGATTATGCATCCACCCCGTTGTGTTGAGCTGGCGCATGGCGGCATCGATAATGGGGTAACCTGTCCGTCCTTGCTTCCAGGCTTCAAAGTGTTGTGGATTATTACGCCAAGTAACCTGTTGATATTTTTCTTTAAAGCACTGGTTTTTTGCTAAATCAGGTCGATGGAACAGCAGGTGTCGATAAAAATCACGCCAAATAATTTCATTGAGCCAGCTAAAGTTATCACTATCATTGGCTAATAATAAATCGGGCCATTGATTAAGTATTAATCTGAATACATACCTTGGGCTAATAACACCTGCTGCTAGGTAAGGGGATATACCGGAAGTACCTTTGATGCTTGGAATATCTCTATTTTGTTTATAATGTATAAACTTATTACTTATAAAATTAGCCAGCACTTCTTGCTCAAATTCAGCAGCAAGCGGCCAACTCTTTGAAAGGGCGTTTTTTAATTCAGCATCATTACTGGTAATGGTATCGCTATCTGAGGTACCTTGAGGTTTACCTAAATAATCAACACCATGGTTAAGAACATATTTTATCCAGGCTCGTTTGAACGGGGTAAACACTTTAAACATTGTCTCTGATTTGGTCAAAAGCTTGCCTTTTGGCACAATGACATCAGCTTCAAATAGGGTTAAGTTAAGCCCTTTTTCAATCAGAGCCTTGTCACGTTGTTGTTCGTTAAACTCTAGCTCACTATTGGCTACAACCTCATTTATTGAATGTTTCAGGCAATAATCTTGTATGTATTTTTGTTGCTGCTTAAAGGTATCTAGCGGCACAATCTCTAGTGCAATGCCAATGTTGGCCAATGTTTTGACCATATATTCTGCATGCCTTAAAACAAAGTCTATTTTTATTTCTGACCAATGATGCTGTCGCCATTGTTTTTTAGAGACAAAAAAAACAGCCTTACGATGTTTTTCAGAGCCATTGTGCTCTAAAAAATACTGTAAGGCTGGATTATCGTGTGTTCTTAAATCATTTCTGAACCAAAGTAACACGGAAATTCCTTAATGTTGATTTTAGTATGCGTACCTAAGCCTTAACTGCTCTGGGTAAGGTGATAAGTAAGCTTGTTTGGCTAAATAATCTTTTGGGTATTGTAAAAGATAATGTTTTATCAAGGTAAGTGGCGCCATTAAGGGCACTAAACCTTCTCGGTAATCATGTATATGTTGGGTTAATTCTTGACGCTCATTGACCTGCAGATGTTTCGAGAAATAGCCTTGAATGTGAGCTAAGGTATTAGCGTGTTTTTTTCGGGTGGCAAGGGTTTTTAGTGCTTGCATCAAACCACTGATATATTTATCGGCCATTTCTGCTAAAGGCATATCTGCACGTGCCAACAATTGTCCCAACTGTTTGTAAGCAATTAAGTCGTGACTCATGACGGTATATTTATACTGACTATGAAAGCTGGTGAGTTTGTGTTTTGTTAACCCTGATTCGTTTAACTGTTGCCAATGTTTATAGGCATAAACCCGTGCGATAAAGTTTTCTCTAATTAATGCATCATTAAGGCGACCATTCTCTTCACAAGGTAATAGCGGGTTCGCTTTCATTATTTCATTAGCAAATACCCCAATGCCATTGGATTTTAAAGAGTTACCTTCAGGGCTGTAAACTTTAACACGCTCCATGCCGCAACTTGGACTTTTGGCACAAAAGATATAACCACTGAGGTGTTTAGTGACACTCGCTACTTTTTTACCGTAAGCGGCTAATGCTTCAGTGACTTCACCACTGCCGTCGGGGCGTGATACGGTTATCAATTCATTTTTTTTAATCTGTCTAATAGTTGCTCTTGGGATAGGTAACCCAATCGCCACTTCAGGACAAAAACTTTTAAAAGTAACATGCTGAGAAAGCTCGTTCAGGCAGAACTTTGAAGGTTTATTACTAGCATCAAATCGCACTTTCTCACCAACCAAACACGCACTTATACCAATATGTAAGTCTTTTTTATCAACGTTAAGAATCATGATTTACTCCTTGATAAATTTAAGAAGCCTGGGGCTAATAAATAAATGAACCGATTGGGTTTAGTAATTTGTTAATACCTTGAGTGAAATGTAATGCATCGTTCGCTACGGTATAACACAAACACCCATCAGCAGAGATTGGGTGATGTTGATGATCGCCACTTAACATAATGAAATCCCCTTTTTCATAGTGACCATTTTCATCGTCAAAAGAGCCATCAAGTAATAAGGTTAATTCAAAGCCCTTATGAGTATGTTCCGGTACACCGCCACCAGGTTCAATGTGTAATAAACTGGTATGAATTTCATCTTCATCGAGTTGCAGACGGGCTCTAGATAATTTACCTACGTGTGCTGTTTTACCAAGCTGCATGTTATTTAAGGCAGAAGGTAATACATAAGACTGCTCATTAAATGTAATGTGCTTTTCAGCGTTAACTGTCGGCTCAATTATTTCGTCTGTTGAAGTAATGTTATCTATCATTTGTTCAAAACTGATAGCTGGCATATCTGCAACATCGTCACCATCATCAACAATAAAGCGATCAAGAAAGGCTGCTTCAAATTCAAAGTTTGCTTCTGCGACTTGTTCTGTTAATTGTGCAATTTGGTGTTGGCAAGTCGGACACATATCTGCGTGAATAGCTATTCCAGCTGATAGTGATGCCGGTAAATCGCCATCAACGAATGATTTGAGTAACTCAAATGTAGGGTGATGTTTAATCATGATCTTCTCCTAACTGCACCTTGAGTTTCGCCAGTGCTAAGCGCAACCTCGATTTAATCGTACCTAACGGTAAGTTTAATTTAATAGCTAATTGCTCTTGGGACATTTCCATAAAGTAGAAGCCTTTTACTACTTCACGTTGTGCTTCTGGCAGGGTATCGATAACACTAAGCAAATTATCTTTAGCTAGATGGTCGTCGTAGCTGTCAGCTTCACTGACCATGCTCTCAGCAATAGGCCAAATATCATCACTTAGGTTGTCTTCTTTGTTACCCTTTATCTTACGCAGCATATCAAAGGTAACATTACGCATTACGGTGTAAACCCAAGTGGTAGCAGCGCCTTTTTCAGCATTAAAAAGGTGAGCTTTACGCCAAACATTACTCATGGTTTCTTGAACCACTTCATTAGCTTGTGCTTCATTAGGAAACTTACCACGAGCGATACGTAAAATTTTTGGTGCAAAGAACTTAAACAAGACAGTAAAAGCTTGCTTATCTCTGTTTTGAGCAACAGCGTTTAGTTTCAAACAAAGCTGTGAGTGATCTATTTCATTCGACATCTTAATAGATTTAGCATTTGTCTCTGTGCATAGCAAGTTAGTTTGCATCACTGTAAATACCAATTAATATTCATTTAATTACCTATACGTGGTTAAACAGGAAAGGATCACTTAAATATTAAATTATTTGAAATTAATTTAAATCCATTTCAAATAATCACTGCATTAACGAAATCTTTTGCTTGGGAAAAGTTATTTCCCCTAACGAATTG
>CAJXPG010000202.1 GCA_913057925.1 uncultured Colwellia sp.
CTACACAGAGTAGATCGTCGGCAGCGTCAGATGTGTATAAGAGACAGGTGCTGAACTACGTGTACAAGCACAATAATTGGTAAGGATTGAGGATTAAATAATGAGTAAAAATGTTTATCAATTTATTGATGTAAAACGCATAGACCCAGCTAAAAAATCGATTAGCGAACGTAAAATTAATTTTGTTGAGATTTACCAACCTTTAGGTAATGAACAAAGTGCCGGTCAAGCAGATCGCTGTTTAGATTGTGGTAACCCGTATTGTGAGTGGAAATGTCCTGTTCATAACTATATTCCACAGTGGCTAGAGTTAGTCACCGAAAATCGTATATTTGAGGCTGCTGACCTATGTCATGAAACCAATAGTCTTCCTGAGATGTGTGGTCGAGTTTGTCCACAGGACAGGTTATGTGAATCAGCTTGTACGCTAAATGACGAGTTTGGCGCGGTAACGATAGGGAATATTGAAAAACATATTACCGATACAGCTATTGCACAAGGCTGGAAGCCTGATTTATCTCATGTCGTTAAAACGAATAAGCGCGTTGCTGTTATTGGTGCTGGCCCTGCAGGACTGGCTTGTGCAGATGTACTAACACGTAATGGCGTTGATGCAGTGGTCTTTGACAGGCATGCACAAATTGGTGGTTTACTTACCTTTGGTATTCCTTCTTTTAAATTAGAGAAAGATGTTATTCAAACACGCCGAGAAATTCTTGAAGGCATGGGCATTGAATTTCGTTTAAATACCAATGTTGGCACAGATATTAGCTTCCAAGAAATTAGCGATGAGTACGATGCAGTATTCTTAGCACTTGGAACTTATAAAGATATGAGTGGCGGCTTTGCAAATGAAAGTGCTCCGGGTGTTTATAATGCGCTAGATTTTCTTATTGGCAATACCCAAAACTTAATGGGTATCACTGAAGCTGACAGCAGCCAAGTTAAACCGTATGTTAACTTTAAAGACAAAAAAGTTGTTGTACTCGGTGGTGGTGATACTGCAATGGATTGTGTACGTACCTCTATCAGACAAGGTGCTACGACAGTAACTTGTGCATACCGCCGCGATGAAGCGAATATGCCTGGCTCACCTCGTGAAGTACAAAATGCCAAAGAAGAAGGTGTTAACTTTGAATTTAATATTCAGCCTCTTGATATTGCCGTGAATGATGCAGGTAAAGCCATAGGTGTTAGCTTTGTTAAAACCCAATTAGGTGCACCAGATGCCAACGGCAGACGTAATCCGGAGCCTATTGCAGGCTCAGAATTTGTTATGGAAGCTGACGCTGTGGTTATCGCTTTTGGTTTCTTACCAAGCCCGCCTAAATGGATGGTTGATGCTGGTGTAGAGCTTGACTCTCGCGGTCGTGTAGTCGCCGTTGATAACTCAGATTTTGCTTTACAAACTAGCAAACAAAACATATTTGCCGGCGGTGATATGGTGCTAGGCTCTGACTTGGTTGTTACTGCAATTGACCAAGGTCGTAAGGCAGCAATGGGTATTTTAGACTTTGTAACAAGCTAATATCGAAGTGAATAGCCCTAAAGTTTAATGCTTTAGGCTATAACGTTCAAAACACAAAAAGCTGCTAGTAAAAACTAGCAGCTTTTTTATTGCGTCTTTACAACTGAACTTAATTATTTTTCTTTGCTCAGTACATCGAAGCCTTTGTATTCTCTATGGTAAATGTTTCTTAAAATAATTAAAAAAGTATCACCACCGAGAAATGAATAAGGCACTACGCGCTACACTGAGAAGTTCTAGATAATGAGCACTGGATTGCCGATAAGATAACTAGGCAATGACTTACGCTAGGCTAAGCATTTGCAATCACATAAGGAGGAAAGAATGACTTGTCCTTACTTTGTTCTTCTCGGTGTAGCCAAGCCTTTGTGTTCTCTGTGGTGAATCAGTTTGTATTAACTATTTTTCGAAATAATTAACTGCGTTCATAAACACAAAAATCGAGATCGTAAGCATTCTTTTCATCACTCACTCTAAGCTCGCTAGACACTTGTTTCCAGCAACCATCATCATAATCAGGGAATTGGGTATCACCATCAATTGCTGCTTTAATATGAGTGATATAAAGCCTGTTAGCCGCAGGTAGACAATGCTTATAGATAGCGCCACCGCCAATAACCATAATCTCGGCGACTGCCTCATTGCCATTACTTCCATCAACCAGCGCAAGTGCTTGTTCTACAGAACTCACTACATCTACCCCTTCTGAGCCCTTCCCTTTGGGAAGATAATTTTCATCTCTGGTGATAACAATATTACGCCTTCCAGGTAACGCCATGCCAATAGACTCGTAGGTTTTACGGCCCATGATGATAGGCTTACCTAAGGTCACTTTTTTAAAATAAGCTAAATCAGCGGGTAAGTGCCATGGCATATCATTATCTTTGCCAATAATGTTGTTATCCGCTGTCGCGACGATCATTGATAAAATGGTCATATTCATTCTCAAAATAGGTTTTAATTATTATCGCTAGAAATGCATGAAATCTAAAGCAAAAAAAAGCACTGCAATTATACTATAATGCAGTGCTTAGGGTATTTATTAGAATTTGAATCTATGGTCGGTATTCAACTTCAACATCATAGTCATCTTCGTTCCAGTCATCGTCATCAAGATCATCGTCTAAGTCGTGATCAGCCAAAGTGTCCTCGTGGTATGTATCCCACTTAAACTCAACTGTTTTGCCATCAACAACTTCTTCTTCTTCATCTGGCAACTCTTCAATGAAAGTCATCACTTTTTGTGTTAACTCTTGAGTGCCTAACTTGTTAAACGCTGAAATACTGTGCACTTCACCTTGCCAATCTAAGCCAGCTAAAATAGCATCAGTTACTTCTTTCGCTTCTTCTTCAAGCATTAAATCTAGCTTATTAAAGACAATCCAACGTGGTTTGCCAGCAAGCTTTTCATTATGCTGCTCTAGTTCACTGATAATGGTTTTAGCATTTTCTAGTGGGTCTGAACCGTCAACAGGCAAAATATCAATAACGTGTAATAAGATGCGACAACGTTCAAGATGTTTTAAGAATTGCGTACCTAAACCAGCACCATCAGCGGCACCTTCGATAATTCCAGGGATATCAGCAATAACGAAACTGCGTTGCATATCCAAACGCACTACACCTAAATTAGGTGTTAGTGTGGTAAATGGGTAATCAGCAACTTTTGGTTTTGCTGCTGAGACACTGCGGATTAACGTTGACTTACCTGCATTGGGTAAACCAAGTAGACCAACATCTGCAAGTAACAATAATTCTAACTTAAGGTTACGAATTTCACCCGGAGTACCATCTGTTTTTTGGCGAGGTGCGCGGTTAGTACTACTTTTAAAACGCGTATTACCTAAACCGTGCCAACCGCCTTTAGCCACTAATAGTTTTTGATCTTTGTGGGTCAAATCACCAATGAGTTCACCAGTATCTTGATCGATAACTCGTGTACCAACGGGTACTTTAAGCACTAAATCATCAGAGCCTTTACCAGTACAATCACGGCTTTGACCGTTTTGTCCACGTTTAGCACGATGAAAACGTTCAAAACGGTAATCAATTAGCGTGTTCCAACTTTCATCTGCGATCAGGAAAACATCGCCACCATCACCACCGTCACCACCATCAGGGCCGCCAAATTCGATGTATTTTTCTTTACGGAAACTGACACAACCGTTGCCGCCATCACCCGCTTCAACTCTGATCTCAACTTCATCTACAAATTTCATGGTATCTCAATAACCCTAATGTGGTAATGCTTGTACGTAATAGCAATAAAATGAATAACTTTCTAAAGAGCAGTTAATTCACTTATAAAATATAGTGCAAGTATAAACTATTTTTACCCGACTAAAAATTATTCTTAGTCATGATAAATAAACTTAAAAAAAAACTAAAAAAAAACCTCGCTAAGAAGCGAGGTTTTTAGAATGCTAAGTCTTAATTAGTCAGCAATAATGCTAACAAACTTACGATTCTTTGGACCTTTAACTTCAAATTGTACTTTACCGTCAGATAAAGCAAATAAAGTGTGATCTTTACCGATACCCATGTTGCTACCAGCGTGGAAACGAGTACCACGTTGACGAACAATAATGTTACCAGCTAAAACAGATTCGCCACCGAAGCGCTTAACACCTAGGCGTTTTGCTTCTGAATCGCGACCATTTCGTGTACTACCTGCAGCTTTCTTATGTGCCATGTCAAAATGCTCCTAATTAGCCGTTAATACCAGTAATCTTCACTTCAGTGAACCATTGACGATGGCCCGCTTGTTTGCGTGAATGCTTACGACGTTTAAACTTAACAATAGTAACTTTGTCAGCGCGAGCTTGAGTAACAACCTCAGCTACAACTTTACCACCAGCAACGTAAGGCGCGCCTACATTGATTTTCTCGCCATCGGCGATCATTAAAACGTTATCAAATTCTACTGTTGCGCCTACTTCAAGCTCAAGCTTTTCTAGACGAACTGTTTGTCCTTCGGTTACACGATGCTGTTTACCACCGCTTTGGAATACCGCGTACATAGCTACTCCGTACTGCGCCATTATACTTATATGTTAAAAGTCATATGACGCTAAATTTAAAAATATAGGGCGCGAATTCTACGCGAAGAAAATAGCGAGGGCAAGTATTAATACGATCATTTCGCTACTTTATTCGAGTTTTTTGCTTTTTATTTGCTTTTCATCGAAGAATTACAACAAAGCGCTTAGAAAACTACTTTTGCTTAAAATTTAGTGTAAACTTTGCCATCTTAACCAATTGAATAGTTTTGATTAGTACCCTCTTAAGGAAAATAATCAAAATAGCAAAGAAAACAGCATGGTAAATAAAGTAGACATTAAAGAAATACAAGCATTAGCGCAAAATGATATGACAGCGGTAAACGATCTTATCTATGATCAATTACGGTCAGATGTCGCGTTAATCAATCAACTAGGTATCTATATTGTTAATGCTGGCGGCAAACGTATGCGCCCGATGTTGACTGTTCTTGCCGCAAGAGCTTTAAGTTATCAAGGTGAAAAACACTGGGATATTGCGGCAATTATTGAGTTTATTCATACTGCCACTTTATTACATGACGATGTTGTTGATGAATCCAACATGCGACGCGGTAGAGAAACGGCGAATGCCTTATTTGGCAACAGCGCTAGCGTGTTAGTTGGTGATTTCCTTTACACTCGGTCATTTCAAATGATGACCAAACTTGGTGATATGCGCATTATGGATATTTTATCTGATGCCACTAACATTGTCGCTGAGGGTGAAGTTTTGCAATTAATGAACTGTAATGACGCCAGCACTACTGAAGAAAGCTATATGCAGGTAATTTATTGCAAAACCGCTAAATTATTTGAAGCAGCTACTCGCCTCGCAGCCGTCATAGCAAAACAAGATAAAAAAATAGAACAAGCCATGGCAGATTATGGCAAGTTTTTAGGTACTGCCTTTCAATTAGTTGACGACATTATGGATTATACTGCTGATGCGAAAGAGATGGGCAAGAATGTCGGTGACGACCTATCTGAAGGTAAACCAACGCTACCTTTACTTTATGCGATGCAACATGGCAATGATAAGCAAGCTCAATTAATCAAAGAGGCGATTGAACAAGGTAATGGTATGGACAATTTAACAGCCATACTTGAAGCAATGGAAGAAACAGGTTCATTACGCTACACACAAAAGCAAGCTGAAATAGAAGCTGATAAAGCGATTAAAGCGCTAGATGTACTTGATGACAGTGATTATAAACAAGCACTTATTTCATTAGCGCACATTGCAGCTAACCGCAGCCACTAATTAATAATTAACTTCACTTTAACCGAAGTTTAATGTAAGACATTAAAAAAGCCGTTATATCGCAAGATATAACGGCTTTTTTCGATGATAACTTATGGCTGCTTAGC
>CAJXPG010000203.1 GCA_913057925.1 uncultured Colwellia sp.
CACAGAGTAGATCGTCGGCAGCGTCAGATGTGTATAAGAGACAGGGTAAACATTGAGTGGATAGACTTTATCCTCATGGCATTTAACTCAACTCCTGATCAAAGTTTTACTATGGACAAGGTGCACTTAGTCCCGGTAAAAAACGTTGGTGTTGTGCTTAAAGACTCACGTCACTTTGTCATCAGCAAAAGCCACCCTAAAGGTAAAGATGCCTTTATCGCCATTAATAAGGGAATGAAGATACTGAGAAAGCGAGGCGCTATTATCAAAGCGTACCAACAGTCAGGTTTTTTTGTCGATACTGATAAAATAAAAATACTGAATCCGTAGTAAGGAGACTTTTGTCAGTCCTGATCTAATAAAGGTATACAGCTTAATAAAATGTATACAGCTTAAATCATATATCTAGCAAGCTATTAACAATTAAGGTAAAATGCTTCCCAAGAAAAAGAGCAACTTGTCATATTATCTAAACAATTATTTGATATTCTTGAATCGAGTTAACCTCCCCCATAAAGAAGTACCTGCTAAGGAATGGCCATGTTTAAACGTCGAGCAATTAAAAAATACGGAAATCAGCTTTTACCTAAATTGCAACAACGCTATGGCGAGCAGACCTTTTACAACGCAAGCCAAGTAAGAGCAACTGTTTATCAATGTAACTTCAATCCTACTTACCTACCTTTAGGGTATTTACTGTTTCTAGACACATGTGCTTTAAATGAAGTAATATCAAAAGAATTCCCTGAACTGAGTATTAGGGATTATAAGCAAGAAATAAAAAATTATTTAAGCGATCGTAAATACTATGGTTACTTAAAACTATTAAGTATCTAGGACAACACTTCTATGGCAACAAAGATTCAATGGCAAGCAAAGGTTTTTAGCGAGTTATCCTTAAACCAGTTATATGACTTATTAAAATTGCGCATTGATGTTTTTGTTGTTGAACAAACCTGTTACTACCCCGATCTCGACGGCATTGACGGTGAACGTGATCGACACCCAGAAACAATCCACTTACTTGGCTACCAAGGAGAAAAGCTAGTTGCTTACCTTCGAATCTTAGCTAAAGGTCAGAGTTATCCAAATCATATCAGTATAGGTAGAGTGGCAATTGCTGAAGAAGGTAGAGGAAGTGGTATAGGTCACGAAATGATGACTCAGGCACTTGAACTATGTAAACAGAGTTTTGCCGACGAAAATATTAAAATATCAGCCCAAGAGCATTTGAAAGCATACTACCAACAACATGGGTTCACGCAAATGTCAGAAATGTATCTAGAAGATGGCATTCCACATATCGCCATGACCCGGGACGCTGATTGAGAAAGCTATTTGCCTACAGATGGTTGTCTACAGAAATAACTCCCAGACATAAAAAAACTCGCTAAGGCGAGTTTTTTTCACTAAGTTAACTAAAAACTAAATAAACTTTAAGCAAGTTGTGCAGATAAAAGCTCATTAACTTTTTCAACGGCTTGCGTGCCATCAATAGTTAAATAGCTGCAGTTACCTGATTTTGCTTCATCTTGGTAAAAATCAACCAATGGCTTTGTTTGTTCGTGGTATATAGCTAGACGCTTACGTACTGTTGCTTCTTCATCATCTGGACGAATTGATAAGTCATCACCAGTTACATCATCTTTACCTTCAACCTTAGGTGGATTGTAAACAAGGTGGTAAACACGACCTGAGCCTGAATGCACACGACGACCAGCCATACGTTCAACAATCACTTCATCAGGCACATCAAACTCAAGTACGTGATCAACAGCAATACCATTGGTTTTCATCGCGTCTGCTTGAGGAATGGTGCGTGGAAAACCATCAAGCAAAAACCCAGCTTTACAGTCATCTTGAGCAACACGCTCTTTAACTAAACCGATAATAAGCTCATCAGACACTAGTTGGCCTGCATCCATTACAGCTTTAGCTTTATTGCCTAACTCTGTACCTGCTTTAATAGCGGCACGTAACATGTCGCCTGTAGAAATTTGTGGAATACCAAATTTAGCCATTAAAAATTGTGCTTGTGTGCCTTTACCAGCGCCTGGAGCACCTAATAAAACAATGCGCATATTATGTAACCTTAAATTGGGGGTTGAAGGATTAAAGTAAATATTACCTTTATTCGATCACTATATTTTTGTTTTGATCGGACAAAGGTAATATTTCTTAGCTTTGGTCTTAACTATATAAGTTAGTCGGCAGACACTATACAAGTTAGCCTATAAGCAAACAAGTAGCACAAGCCGACAAACATAAAAAAAGGGGGCTAAATCCCCCTTTTTCAGACTAAAGTATTAACTCTATATAAGTTAATTTAGCTTATCTGACTACTTGGTCAGACTTAACATCAACTTATTTAAGCGTGAAACAAAGCTGGCAGGATCTTTCAAGCTTCCGCGTTCTGCTAGCATGGCTTGCTCAAACAACACTTCAACCCATTGATTGAACTTGTCGTCATCTTGTTCATCAGCAACATGCTTAACAAGTGCGTGTTCACCGTTAATTTCAAAGATTGGCAATGTATCCGGTACTTCTTGACCTACAGATGCCATCAGCTTAGCCATTTGGCTGCTCATGTCATTATCATCAGCAACAATACAGGCAGGAGAATCAGTTAAACGTTGAGAGAGTTTAACTTCTTTCACTTTACCTTCTAAGCTTTCTTTGATGCGCTTAACTACCGAGTCGTACTCTTTTTCTAGTTTCTCTTGCGCTTCTTTAGTTTCAGCATCATCCATATCACCAAGATCTAAACCGCCGCGCGTAACTGATTGCAGTTGCTTACCATCAAAATCAGTTAAGTGACTAACTAACCACTCATCAATACGATCAGACATTAATAACACTTCAATGCCCTTCTTACGGAACACTTCTAAATGCGGGCTATTTTTAGCAGCTTCAAAACTATCAGCAACTACGTAATAGATCTTATCTTGACCTTCTTTCATGCGTTCAACATAAGAGGCTAAAGAAACGTTTTGGGTAGCAGAATCTTCATTGGTTGAAGCAAAGCGAAGTAAACCTGCAACTTGCTCTTTGTTCGCAGCATCTTCTGCTGGACCTTCTTTTAGTACTTGACCAAATTCATCCCAAAAACCTTGGTATTGCTCGGCGTCTTTTTTACCAAGTTTTTCAAGCATCTTAAGAACACGTTTAGTACAACCTTTACGAATCGCCTGGGTGATTTTGTTATCTTGTAAAATTTCACGTGATACATTTAATGGTAAATCGTTAGAGTCAAGTAAGCCTTTAACGAAGCGTAAGTAGGTCGGCATGAACTGCTCTGCATCATCCATAATAAATACGCGTTGTACAAACAACTTCAAACCATGTTGTTTTTCGCGATTGTACATATCAAATGGTGCTTTAGTCGGTACATATAACAGTGAAGTATATTCAGTTTTACCTTCTACTTTATTGTGTTCCCATAAAAGCGGGTCACCAAAGTCATGCGAGACATGCTTGTAGAATTCTTTATATTCTTCATCAGAAACGTCAGCTTTTTCACGTGTCCATAACGCTGTAGCTTTGTTTACTGCTTCCCAGAAGGCAGGCTCTGCTGCTTTAGCTTCTACAGCAGGACTCGTTACATTACCTTCTTCATCTTTAACTTCTGCTACCGCTTCAACAGCAGGCACTTCAGCAGTTAACATTTCAACAGATACTGAGATATGGTCAGAGTACTTAGTAACAATAGACTTTAAACGCCAATCGTCAGCGTATTCTGATTCATCTTCTTTTAAGTGAAGAATGATATCGGTACCACGGTTTGCTTTGTCGATTTTAGCGGTAGTGAATTCACCTTCACCGGCACTAACCCACTCAACGCCATTTGTAGCATCATCACCCGCTTTACGAGTGCGCACTGTCACTTTATCAGCGACAATAAATGCTGAGTAAAAGCCTACACCAAATTGACCGATAAGTTGTGAATCAGCAGCTTGATCACCAGATAGTTGTGAGAAGAACTCTGCAGTACCTGATTTTGCAATAGTACCAAGATGCTCAATAACATCATCCTGATTCATTCCAACACCATTATCTGAGATAGTTACGGTATTATTTTCTTTATCACAACTAACACGAACACGTAGATCACCGTCATTTTCATATAAAGCATTATCTGATAATGCCTTGAAACGCAATTTATCGGCAGCATCAGCAGCGTTTGAAACTAACTCACGTAAAAAAATCTCTTTGTTCGAGTAAAGTGAGTGGATCATTAATTGTAGTATCTTTGCATTATCAGATGCAAATTGATGATTTTCTACTTGATTGGCTTCAGACATCTGAAACATCTCCTGTCTTTCAATAGGGAATAAAAATTTGATAACAAATATGTGGGGATATCAGTGAAGAATTCAAGGCAAATTAGCATAATGGCAATAAAATTTATCTTATAATTGATAAAGCACACAACTGGCAATGAAAACCCAGCTATTTTGCCTAATGTATACAATGGGTAAATATGTAAATATGGAGTTTAACAGAATACACGGAATATTACGGTTTAGCATAAAAAAACCGGAGTAGGTTACCCTACTCCGGTTATATAAATACTTGTGTGATACGATTGACAGATCAGTTCAAACACAAGATATATCGTTATTAAACAACAAACAGGGAGTTGGTCATAATTAACAACAAGTTCACTGTACGCTATGGTGTGTATAAAACATACTGCTTATTTAAACTATTATATTACCTTAAAGCATAGATAACCAAACAGCCAACTGATAAGTAAAAATTCATTAAAACACAATAATTATTCAAACCATATACTTTCCGTTAATTTAAGGTATGCTGTCACTATTTATTTGAACTTAACTGCAATACGGGCTCAATAAGCGTTGAATTTGTAAACTTACAAAACACATTAACAACCCGTAATAGGTATAAATAAAAGCTTGTCTAAATAACTTCAGTGTCTAAGTCAGTCTATAGGTACTTGTTATAGAGAGGATGCCGGAGCAGGGGCCCCTACTCCGGACTGAATATACTTGAGAAGGACGATTGACAGATCAGTTCACAGCAAAAGTATATTGCTATTAAATTGCTTACAGGGAGAAGTTTACAATTTAATAACAATCACAGCTTAACAACTACCATGTATAAAATATACACCTAATATGTAATACAATATGATAAATTAAAATAACGCTGAGCATAAAATTATATACAAACAAACCGTATTATAAAAAACAAAACCTTAATTACTAAGCGTATAATATATATAATTCGGATTATTGAGGATTACGGAAAAAACACTTCAAAAATCATGTAATAGTAATTCAAGGTCTTCTGTTGATAGAATAATATCACTTCATTAATTTTCTCAACAATAATGAACAGGCGTTTATACTTTTACTGATACTTAGCCTAGCAAAATACTCATTAGTTATCTCTCATTCCTTCTTTTATCCATTAAGCCTATAGAAACATCAAATTAAAATTAAAGTTAAGCTGGTATGCACCTCTTATCTGGTGAAACTGGAAAAGGATAATCTTCACGCTCCCCTAGCGGAAATCACTATTAATTGGCCACACCGTCTATCGACACAACAGGGTTTTAATGAATATAATGTGACGCAAGATGATAGCTAAGGAAAATTATGAAACGCCTTAAAGAAAAAGCCAGTAGAGTTAGTTACGGGTTTCCTGTTCTTTATTAGAGAGTGAAGTTTGGCAATGCACCACTGCCACATGGGCTTTACTGCATGCCTTTCATAAACGCAAGAAAGCAAAAAAAACGACGCTTTCGCATCGGGTTTCTTATTCATTATTAGGGAGTGAAGCTTAGCAATGCATACTCCCACATGGGCTTTACTGAGACATAAGTCACACTACCATCGGCGCTATTGCGTGGTTTCTTAAACCCCAGAAAGC
>CAJXPG010000204.1 GCA_913057925.1 uncultured Colwellia sp.
TACACAGAGTAGATCGTCGGCAGCGTCAGATGTGTATAAGAGACAGGTTATATCATCAGCAATATTAATGGTTGAGGTGATACCCGTCGCATCATTATCAGGTATATCTACAATGGTATCGTTGGTGTAAGTAAATTCATTCAAACCTTGTGGGTTAACCATTAGGCGAACGCTTGTTTCTTTAATCAAATCGCCACTGGTTGCTGTGACGGTAAAACTGTATTCACCCCATTGTGTATCTGCAGTCGTAGGAACGGTGAGTTCAAAGGACTCCCCTGGTGTTGCAGTATCCGTTGATAATAAAGCACCGCCGAGTGAATCTGTCAAAGATAAGCTGACTTCACCATCCCAATCAGCTACTGAGCCCAGATCAAAAAGGTATGTTGCAGTTTCGCCTGCTTCTATCGTGCTATTGCTTGGTGTGACAGACAATGTAAATCCAGGTGTTGGGTCTGCATTGTCTAATGTAGTTCTAACATTTAAGCGTTTACCTGAAGCGGTTTTCCCTGCTAAATCGGCATTGTCATCACCCGAACTCATCAATAATGATTTCATTTCAATAGCACTTAATGTCGGGTTGACTGCCCATGCCAATGCAGCAGCACCAGTAACATGTGGTGTAGCCATTGACGTACCTGAGTACGTTGCATAGCCGCCACCAGGTACCGTTGATAAAATGTCTGAGCCAGGGGCGCCCAAATCGACAGTAGTTAGACCCCATTGTGAGAAGCTAGACATACTATCAGTGTGAGTTGTACTGGCTACAGCCAACACAGATTCGTGAGGGTAACCTGATGGGTAGCTACTTTGTGAGTCGTTATCATAAGCATCGTTACCCGCTGCAGCAACAAATAAGATATCAGCTTGTTCAGAAGTGCTAATAGCATCAGAAAGTGCCTGGCTAAACCCACCGCCGCCCCAGCTATTATTGGTAGCACGGACATTTACACCGCTGTTTTTTAAATCAACAAAATAATCTATACAGGTAAGTGCGTCGGCAAGGGTACCCGAGCCAGATGAATCAAGGAACTTACAACCGATAATTGAAACTTGATGATTGACGCCAACAACACCTAAGCCATTATTTCCGCTTGCACCAATGGTACCTGCCACGTGACTACCGTGACCCTGATCATCCATAGGATCGCCTGAGCCAGTAATCGCGTTAATACCATGCACATCATCAATAAAGCCATTGCCATCGTTATCTATTCCATCATCAGGTACTTCAGCAGCATTGTGCCAAATATTAGCTGATAAATCTGGGTGTGTATGATCAACACCAGTATCAATAACTCCGACGATAACATCGTGACTACCCGTTGAAATATCCCAAGCTTCAGGGGCATCGATATCTGCATCATCAACGCCACCTGTTTGCCCCGTATTATTTAATCCCCACAGTTCTGAGAAGCTGCTGTCGTTAGGTGTTAAACTCGCGTTTACAATATAATTTGGCTCTGCGTATAAAACAGCTGAGCTCTTATTTAATTTTTCTAAGGCATTTTTTACAGAAATATTATCGAGAGTGAATTTCGCTATGCGACCATTTTTTAAATTTCGATATTTGTCATCGACCTCATCATTATTCAAATCAGATATTTTTGCGTTAACAATGCTTCGTGCTGCGCGTCGTTCTAGCTTAGAGGCGCCGTCTTTATAAACGACAATGACTGAGTCAGATTTGTAAGCTGGGTTTTTCTGTGAACTAAGTTCAATAGATGCATTAGCTAATACGGGTATTAACGCTAATGTTAAAGCTGATAATTTTGCTTTCATTCTTTGCTCCGTGCTTTATTAAATATTTACTTAAATGATTAGTAGTCTAGCGAAAATGACTAGACTAAATTCCTTATTATTAATCTTCTACTTACTATGAATTCTTGCAACGTATCTACTTTAATCACAAAAATAACAATGTGACTATAGAAAGGGAATAAACACGACTTTTTGATGACATATCAAGGAGGGTTTATCAGAAGATTACAACCTTTTTACTACTTTTCTTAGAACGCTCGATAACTAGTACTTTTTTATTGCTTTTGTGGGCGAATAGTATTCAAAATTAATAGTTAAATGTGTTTTATGTTTTATCTAACTGTTTTGTAAGATAAAAATAGAATGCAAAAATAGGCTTATTTTTATTACATATGAAACATTGTAGAGTTTTTATTGCAACGAACTAAAGTTAATTAAACTTATGTGTGTATTACATGGACCTAATTGATAAAACAGAATGAGGTTTTGTTTTGTTGGTTTTAACAAGTGTTTTATAAGTAGTCACAGCCATCTTAAGTTTTGTTAGCGAACGATAGTAGGAAAGGCTTTTATCGTTCTGCGATTAAAAGCACTACATCATTATTTTAATCATGCTACTTCTTTTTAAATGATGCGACGAGTCTGTCGCGGATGTTAAAAGCTATGGATAGAAAACACCACTAGCAGGTAAAACCAGAACTGCTTATTCGTTAATAATATTCTTTGTGAGTTTAAAGTAACTTACATGAATTAAAAAATAGGGAAATATTGTGAAAGTTAATAAATCAATAATCACTTGCGCTGTGCTTATGGCACTTGGTTTAAACCAAGCAGCGCTTGCAGGCGAAGCTGCTAAAGTAGAGAAATCTAACGCGATAATTAACTCAGACTTGATAGCCAACGCTACAGGAAATGTAGTTTTGTTGTCGCAAAGCTCATCTCAAGGAGCAACGTTGGGAAATGAAGCCACCATTTTTCAAGAAGGTGATGTTAATGGTACTAGTTTAAGCGTTGCTGGTGATGGCAATATTACAGAGGTTTTTCAACTCGGTAGCGAAAACTTAGCCTTAGGCGCTTATGATGGAAACAATAACACATTGTATGTTGCTCAAGACGGTGAAATAAACGAAACCGAAAACAATGTGACAGGTGATGAAAATACCATTGAAGTGATGCAGTCAGGTACCGGGTATTTAGGCTTTGGAAACCGAGCTATTAACCAAGTGACGGGTAATGACAATGCCGTTGTTATTGAGCAAGGTGAAGGTGGGCATTGGGCGATAAATTCTGAATTAACAGGCGCTAACAATAGTATTGAAGTTACGCAAAATGGTGAATGGAATGAGAGTTATCTAGACAGTGTAAACGGTAATGATAATGCTATTGAAGTTACTCAAGATGGTTATTGGAGTGTATCTACAGTTTCGAGTATTGAAGGTGACGCCAACGAACTGTCTATTGAGCAAGAAGGTGATCGTAACAAGGTGACGATTGATTCTATCGCCGGTGACGAGAATGAAATCTCGATTGATCAAGAAGGTGATTTCAATACAGTTGAATCTTCAATATTTACGGGTATGGATAATTCAGTTAATGTCATGCAAAACGGTAATGATAACACCGCTAGTTTTGATGCCATTGGTGACGATAATGACTTCAACTTTATTCAAGCTGGTGATAGTAATACTAGTTACATTGCCACTATTGGTATGAACAACGAATACAGTTCAATACAAGTAGGTGACTTGAATGAAAGTCATATCGTTAACTTCAATGGTGATAACAACGAGATTGATGTAATGCAGTCAGGAGATGAGAATGTCGCTCTTGTTCAAGCTTCAGCTGATGATAATACATTACTAACCAGTGATAATAATATTGATATTGCTCAAACTGGTTTTGCTAATGATGCCGTTGTTATGCTGAGTACTGTGCTCGATAGTAATGAGAACACTATCGATATTACACAAACAGGTGAGTTGAACTCTTTAGATATTTTAGTTGAAGGCAGTAACCACCAAATTGGTATTGAACAAACAGGCAACGAAAACTTAATCACAGGTGAGGGTGGTGAAACCATGCTTATTGGTGGTGCTAACATTGAGTTTAACGTAAGCCAAATTGGCAATGGTAACATTGTTGAGGGCTCATTTATCAGTGATTCTGGTACGGTTTCAATTACTCAACTAGGTGATTGGAATACTGCGGTGATAGTACAACAGTAATCGTGAGTTTGAATAAGGGGCTTGTAGCCCCTTTTATTTACAAATATGACAAAATATTCCCAAGTATGGCTCATGGTATTGGCCATGTTAATGACTTCCTTCTCTCATGCTAACAACGAAGTGGAAATTGGTGGTTTGTTGCTTGATAACACCAAAAGTCGTTTAGGTCATGATTTTTATCATGAATTTAGTCAGCTATGGCGAGATATCCCAAATACTCAAGGTGTTAATGTTCAGATCATTGAACAAATGGTACCAAGAGCAGGCACTGTGCTAAGTTTGAAGCTAAATGGTCGTGCGATATACGTCACTCATTTTGGCCGTCGCCAAACTCCCGTGAAAGAAAAAGTAGAGCAAGCGATATTGATATTGATTGATGCGATGAGAAAATCCCAGTATCGACAAGAAAGCCCAGATATGGCTGGTGATGGTTGGTAAAGCTTTAGTCAGTAAATATTTAGTCAGTAATACAAGGTAGTAACAATGAAAAAGTATCTATTAATCTTAGGTTTTTTTACCAGCATTTGTGGTAATAGTTCAGCATCGGAGCTGGTTTATAAGCCTGTTAACCCAAGCTTTGGCGGCAACCCGTTAAATGGTAGTTTTTTGCTTGGAAAAGCACAAGGACAAAACAAACATAAAGCACCGCAGAGTAAAAAGAGTTTTGAAGAAAAAGTATCTGATGCCCTTGAGCGAGCAACATTGAGCGATATCGTCAGTAAATATAAAGAGACTGTACTGGGTGAAAATGCGGTGATTGATAATGGCGAAGATACCAGCTTTATTAGCGGTGATTATCAAATAGATATTTTATCTTCAAATAGCGACACTATTACCATAGAAGTTACCGATCTTTTGACGGATAAGGTAACCATTATTGAAATACCTAAATTTGGGTAATTCAATGAAAAATCAAATGAAAATAATAATAATTATAGCGCTCTTCAGCTTTTTATCTGCTTGCAGCGTACTTGAATCTACTAGTCGTCTTATTCCGCCAGATAAGTCATTAGCAACAAAAATGATGCCGTTAGAAAGCTTTAAAGAGCTCAAAGCGCTGCCTAAGCCTAAAGGGGCAATACCGGTTTCTGTTTATGCTTATCGTGATCAAACCGGGCAATATAAACCACAAGCTAATGTTAGCTCTTTTTCAACAGCAGTCACTCAAGGTGCGACCTCAATTTTGATGCAAGCACTAAGTGATTCCGATTGGTTTTTGCCTGTTGAGCGTGAAGGATTACAAAACGTGTTAACTGAGCGAAAAATAACCCGTGCGGCGAACCAAGCGAACAAAAACACTGAGAATATTGATCTGCCCCCATTAACAACCGCTAAAATCTTACTTGAGGGAGGTATTATAAGTTATGACTCCAATACGAGAACTGGGGGCTTTGGTGCTGAGTATTTTGGCATAGGTGCTTCTGAGCTTTATCGCGAAGATCAAATCACTGTTTATATGCGTGCTATTGATGTCCGTACCGGTCAGGTTTTAGTCTCAGTATCTACCAATAAAAAAGTACTCAGTCAGGAAATTCGTGCAGGATTTTTCCGTTATGTAAGTTTCAAACGCTTAGCTGAAATTGAAGGTGGGTTCAGTGATAATGAACCTATGCATGTATGTGTTCAGCAAGCGATTGAAAAAGCGATCACTGAATTAGTTGTTAAAGGCATAGAGCGAAAGGTTTGGCGGGCAGATAGTTAAATTAATTTCTCTATACCTGTCTCTTATACACATCTGACGCT
>CAJXPG010000205.1 GCA_913057925.1 uncultured Colwellia sp.
GAGATCTAGTACGGTCTCGTGGGCTCGGAGATGTGTATAAGAGACAGTCTTTGAATTGCTTGTACATAATTTTTGGATCAGCATTTGCAATTAAAGCCTTTAAAGCTTCAATAACTTCAAAACGCTTTTCTAAATTAAGCTTTTGAGATTTTTCTTGATCGCTGTAATAAGCATCTCTCTCTTTTTTGTGTTGAGATAAGAGTGAATTATAGGTCGTCTTTATTGGACTTGAAAATTGAAAATCAATACTTTCACCTCCTGCTTCAATAAAAGCTGCTTTTTTTTCTGCCAACAGTGCCCCAAATTGTTGATTGAATGCATTTTTAATTGCATCAACTTGATTTTTCACTTTATTAACGGGTTGCTCTGTTAAAACTTTCTCTAATTCGGCTACTAAATTTTCTAAAGACATTTTAGAATAATCAATTTCTTTGACAACTTCTGTAACTTGATTGTTTTCTGCAGATTCTTCTGCGGTTGCAGCAATCTCTTCCTCAATTTCATTAACAGCACCAGAAACTTCCTGATTTTCGGCTGTAGAAGTCACTTGTTGTTCTGTTTCCGGAGTCTTCTCTGAGCCCGAAACAACATCCTGATCTAAATTACTTTTATTATCTTCTACTTTCTCTTGATTCTCGTCTAACATATGTACAATGTTTAAGGTTCTAAATTGGAATTTATAAAGATAGCTACATCTTACACTATTTTCAAAGTAATTTGTAAAATCATCACCAGCCTAACGTTATGCACTCAACACATAATGTTGATGTATATAAGTCATTGTACTAATACCTCTGAAATATCTATTCTACAGTCACAAGTTAACGACACGTGTTAACAATGATTAAACAACATGGATTAAATAAGGAAGACCAATGAAAAAGCTACTTTTAACTTTACTATTAATAAGCAACGCAACCTTTGCCACAGAGGCACTGACAAGTTCAGAAAAAGGCGAGGTAGAATTATTACTTGCAGAAGCAGCGAGTAAGTTACTTTATTTAGAGCGTGACTGTAATCAACCAATCGATACCGCCAAATTTAAAGAGTTAGCGCAGCTTAAAGCATTCAGTGAAGGCTATATGACCATTGAAGGAATTAGTTGGGATAGAGTAAAGCGTAAAGCACACCAAGGTTATGGTGCGCTTAAAATTGAAGCACCAATGGGTCAACTTTGTCAGCAATACCAAGCTGATATCAAGGGAAACTATCGTTTCTTAAAAGAAACAGGGTAATTGGTATACTCATAAACAAAGACATTAAAAAAGGCTGATACTTTCAAAGTATCAGCCTTTAGTTTTCATACTTTTTGACTATAAAATTTCGGTCAATGCGATACCAATACCAAAAGTTTGTTGTGAGTGATTATAATCAATTAAACTCTCACCATAACCATTGGTATATTGGAAATAGCCTTTTAACTTACCCGCTAGGGGAAAAGTCACGCCTAGCTCCATACCACCTTTATGTTCTTTAAAGTTTTGTCGACCAACAAAAGAAAACTCAACACTTTGCCACTTATAAAGTACCGTTAGATCAAAGTGTCCCATATAGTCAGAAATATCAATATTATCATTCGCAGATTCATCTGGCGTTGTTGGTTTATCACCTTCTGGAATCTTCCACCAAGGGCGAAATGACACGGCATAATTGTCTTTAGCGAAAGTGAACGTGTAATACAGACGATTCCAACTACGCGATAACATCTGCGTACGTCCATTTGACTGATGTTCAAAACCTAACACCATATTGGTTTGCCCGCCAAATGGTCGCCACTCAAGTGGTGCAGTATAAAACAACTCAGGTTGATAGTTTGTTTCTCTAAACGGACGAGATAATTCTTGGTTATAAAGCTGCCACCATGATTGCAAGGTAAAACCAAAATCGAGACTGTCGCCTTCGGTGAAAATAGCACTACGAGTCAGCGGTATTTTTAAACTGAATTGAAATTTTGCTTCAAGGCTTTGTATTTCTTCTCCCCATTGGCCAACTCCTTCATAAATGTCGCGATTCATATTATCAGACACGCTAAAGGGTAACAGATAAGTCATTTTATGCGGAGTCATGACATATGGGTCAAAGGCTGCTTTTTTTTCTGATGATAGGCGGCTGAAATATGCTGAATTAACTTCAGCTTTCTTCTCTGAATCTTGTTGTGTTTTTTCAGTTAAGGGGGCTTTTTCAACTTCTGCCGTTAATTCCTCATCAGCGTAGCTTAATGAGCAAAACGCCAAAAGAGGTAAGGATAAATATTTAACGAGTGCGAGTATTTTCATAAAAGATTTTCGACAAAGTAAGTTAGCATGTAAAATTACAACAATTTTAAACAATTATACTGCGAATAACATTACATTTATCCGTGTATAGTAAAATGTTAACTACTAGCAATAGGATAGTTGGCGTTTTGTTCTTACCGCTGCTTATCTGGCTGTAAAGATAGCCTTGATAGATAGTCAATATTCAAAAGAAATAGCCAACTAGAATGGAACATTAAGGGTATCTTTTCAATTCTGACTTATTACGCAGAGTAGGCGATAATTGGTATGTTAACGGTCAATTAAGCTTGATTCATAACCTTTATGCATTAAACACATATATCGGTATACTCATAAGTACTCTTAGCAAGATAAAAATAAATCGATGGCACTTTTAGAACAAAAACTCGCAAGAATTGATTTGAATCTTTTAATCTCTCTCAGTGTATTATTGAAAGAGAAAAACGTTAGCAGAGCAGCCGAGCGCTTATACTTATCTCAGTCGGCTATGAGTCGGACATTACAACGGCTAAGAGATCTTTTTGATGATCCACTTTTTCACCGAACCTCTAGCGGGATTTTACCGACAGAAAAAGCGATGGAAATTGAAGTGTTACTACCTGATTTATTACAAAAGCTAGAATCAATTTTTCATGATGGCACTTTCTCACCACAAACCTGCGATAAGCACTTCTCAATTTCTTTACCGACTTTACTCTCTCATTCAGTATTTTTACCTTTAATGAAAAACATCAACGATGAAGCACCTGCTGTGCAGCTTACCGAATACCCGGCAAAATTAAGCACCAATAAATCATTAGAGTCTGGCTTTCTAGATTTCGCCATTCATGTTGAAAACCCAAATGACCCAACATTTATTGCCACATCGCTTGGAAAGATATCACTGGCGATCTTTGTCAGAAAGCAACACCCCCTAGCTAAAGAAAATAAAGTTGAACTAACTGATTGTTTAAATTACCGCTTCTTAGATTTAAATGTTCAAGAAGACTTAGCAATGAAGCTGATAAACCCTATCGATACTATTTTACAAAAACAGGGCTTTGAGCGAGATATCCAACTAAAAACTAGCCAATTAAGTATTCTCATTGAGATATTAAAGTCATCCGATACTTTACTTATTGCCCCTAGCATTTTTGCCAATAATGTATTTTACAAAAAAGACCTGGTTAATATTTATCAGTTTGAGCAAACCTCAAGCAACATGATCGAGTTGTTTTTATTGCAGCACCAACGCACCGCTAATAGCGCAGCACATAAATGGTTAAAAGATAAAATATTGCAGCAAACCTTTTAATCTTCTTTAGTTATCATGTGCATTATATAAAAAGTTGCTACAATTCGAGCACAAGTAAATGCAATGATATTAATTAGTCCTAGCCTCGTGAAAGGGAAAACATGAAACGATTAACAAAACTTAGCTTAACTATTTTAATGTCTCTTTATTCTGCGGGGACACTAGCGGCTTCAGGCTTATTCACCGACAAGCTAGACGGACAATTTGACGCATCAAGATACCTTTCTGAAAATGCTTACGGCTTTTTGCCCGTACCAGTGATAATCACCGACCCTGCTGTTGAAGGTGGTTTAGGGATGATGGGGCTATTCTTCCATGAAACTGAAGAAGAGCAAGCCGCTAGACTTGCCGCCATGCAAGACGAGAGTAATGACAAAGCCGCCCATAGTTTATTACCGCCAAGTATTTCAGCGGCATTTGGCGCCTACACGGGCAATGGTTCGTATTTTGTTGGTGGCGGCCATGTCGGCTTTTTTAATAAAGGTCGACTTCGCTATATGGGTGGTGCTGGTTACGGTGATGTGAATATAGATTTTTATGGCTTTGGCGATATCAACCTTAACAAACCTTTAGAAATTAACACCCAAGCTACAGCAGTAATGCAAACAGCAAAGTTCAAAATATCTGACAGTAATTTTTATTTAGGGCCAACACACCGCTATATTGATGCAGAAATATCACCTGCTAATATTGGTGATCTCGTCGGTAATATTCCACCAGACTGGGAAGATGCTCTGACCAATTTATTGACAAGAAACATCACTACTTCAGGTGTAGGGCTTACCCTAGAGTACGATTCTAGAGACAGTTTTTTCTCACCGACAAATGGTTTGAAGTATGAGCTCAATTATCTTTGGTTTGATGAAAGTATTGGCTCAGATGTTGATTATCAATTAACTGAAATAACCGCATTGCATTATTTACAGTTTAATAAACAATGGCGCACGGCGTTTAGAGTTGAAGCTAATTATGCCAATAGTGATAGCTTGTTACCCCCTTATGCAACGCCAAGTATTGCCTTGCGCGGAATACCAACAGCAAGGTATCAAGGTCAGTCAGTCGCGATGTCTGAAGTAGAGTTAGCTTATAGAATAAACTTACGTTGGGAGTTAAATGCTTTTGCTGGTATTGGTAAAGCAACCAATGAATACTCTGAATTTTCTGATAGCCCAAGTCGTGTAACAAAAGGCGCTGGTTTTCGTTATTTAATCGCTCGACGTTATGATTTCAATATGGGTGTGGATATCGCCAAAGGGCCAGAAGATACAGTATTTTACATACAAGCAGGCTCTGCCTGGTAAATTACTTTCTAGCAGCTATTTTTGCTTATTATCTGCGTTAAATTTACTTGCAATAGCACACTATTGACACGTAAATTTGTCTTGAAATAAGCAAAACTATCAAGCTAGATATCTGTTACATAAAGCATAGCAGCGTTGCGTTCACTTCCAATAGAGTAGTATTGGTCGTTCAAGCGCCTTGCTATTGTTCTTATTCTCTACGTAATTCCATTCCGCTAACAAACAGCAGGAGCGCTTATTTTTATCAAAGCTAGCTATTCACGTGATTACCTTCATACTTCGATTAACTAGCGATTAATCAATACTCATAAAAAAAACACCGCAATCTCAAAGAGAGTGCGGTGTTTTTATCAATAACTTATTCGCTATAGCTAAATGCTACAGCAAAGTTATTATGCTTCAGCGATAACAACAACTTTGATGCTAGTATCAACATCAGTGTGTAAGTGAATAGCGATTTCGAATTCACCTGTTTCGCGGATAGCACCTAATGGTAAACGTACTTCAGCTTTAGCAACTTCAACGCCAGCTTCAGTGATCGCATCAGCGATATCACGAGTACCAATAGAACCGAATAACTTACCTTCGTCACCAGCTTTTGATGCGATTGTAACTTCAGCAAGCTCAACAACTTTCGCTGCACGAGCTTCAGCTGCAGCTAAAACACCAGCTAATTTAGCTTCGATTTCAGCACGACGAGCTTCAAAGTGCTCAACGTTAGCATCTGATGCAAATACTGCTTTACCTTGTGGTAATAAGTAGTTACGTGCATAACCTGATTTAACAGATACCTTGTCACCAAGGCCGCCTAATT
>CAJXPG010000206.1 GCA_913057925.1 uncultured Colwellia sp.
TCTAGTACGGTCTCGTGGGCTCGGAGATGTGTATAAGAGACAGTTTTACCACTACTCGGTATTTCGCCAGTTCAAGTGCCGGAGCAAGTAAACTATCAGCATCGAGATCTTCCCCTACAAGTGATTGAAAAATGCGCATTTCTTTTTTCACTGCTGCTGACTTTTCTCGGTGTGGATACATGGGGTCAAGGTAAACTACGTCGGGTGCTGTAGCCAAATTCATACTTTCAATAGAAGAGGCATGAATAAGCTGCATATTTTGCGCAATGTCACTCACATCACTATTAAGTTTGGCTCGCTCAATACCATCATCAAGCAGCGCAGCCACCACGGGCATACGCTCCATTAAGGTTAATTGGCAACCTAAACTAGCCAGTACAAATGCATCTCTGCCAAGACCTGCCGTGGCATCTAAAACATGTGGGGTAAAGCCATGTTTTAAACCTACTGCTTTAGCAATGTCTTGCCCGCGACCACCACCAAACTTGCGTCTATGAGCAACCGCCCCTTCAACAAAGTCGACCTTGATAGCGCCAAGCTTAGGCTCATCTAATTTACACAACTCAAGTGCTTGCTGATTCATTTGTAAAATGAATTCAAGTTGCGGCTGTTTATTGGCAGCGGCAACATCACCTAGATAAGTAAACAGCCATTTTTTAGCAAGGCGTTTAGCTTGTTCACTATCGATATTATCGACATAGCCTAAGGCAACGTTAGGGTATTCGCTGGCAATAATTTGGCTCATTAACTTCCTATATGCTTGTCCAAGAAAGACAAGATTTTTTGATTCAACTCGAGAATATTGTCTTCATTATAAAAGCCATGACCTTCTTTGTCTTTCACTAACCACTCAAATGGGTAGTTAATTGCTTCTAAAGAGTCTTTTAATGCGAGTGCATGTTCATAATGTGCTCGAATATCATCTTCACCATGGACAATAAATACTGCGGCTTTTAATTTATCAACATTATGTACCGGTGATTGTGACTTTTGCGAGGCAACATCTGTGCCTAAGGTTTTATCTAAATAAGCATCACCCCATTTTAGCGTTTTGATATCACCTTCGTCATAGAGCATAGGTAAGTCATATACACCAACATAACCAATAGTACATTTGAATAAATCAGGTTTTCTAATCGCACTTTGCAAAGCACTGTAACCACCAAAACTAGCACCAAAGATACACATTCTGTTTTTATCACTTATGCCCTGCTGTACTGCATAGTTAGTAGCAAGAATAATATCATCTTGAATTTTAGTACCCCAAACACCGTAACCTTCTTCTTGAAAGTTTTTGCCGTAGCCAGTAGAGCCCCTAAAATTAACCTGTATTACGGCATAACCAGCATTCGCTAACATTTGCACTTGAGGATGATATCCCCAGTAATCACGTGCATGTGGTCCACCATGTGGTAGTACAATCGTAGGTAGGTTCTTTGATTTTCCTTTAGGCAAGGTCATATAACCATTAAGCACTAAACCATCTTTTGTTTTAATCCTAAACGGCTCAGTAGCGGCCATTTCACTTGCTTTAATCCACGGTCTAGCATTGAAGATGTGCTTGGTTTTCATAGTTTTGGTATTAAGAAGATAAAAAGAACCTGGGTTTCTATCACTGTTAACATGAACGATAACTTTCTCGCCATCAGCGGTTTTACTAGTGATAACAACATTGTCACCTTTAAATGCTTGATATAAAGCCTTATGTAGCTGAGCATCTCTAACCGTTTCATCAATGTAAACATATTTAGGATAATCTTCATCAACGCGTATGCCATAAACCTCATTTAGATCTGACTTAATAGTATGAGTAGGATCGGCTATTTTACTTTGAAACAATAAGGTTTCTTCATTAGTTTTCAGGTTGTATTTGTATAAACCTTGCGGCTTACCTTGCTCACTTTTCAGCGCATAGACACTGTTATTATCTTTACCGAAGGAAATCGGTTGAAAATCACCTGAAATATCTTTTCCAAATCCCTGCCATGGCTCGCCTTTACCTTTCGAGTAAAACAGTTTGGTATTATGGTTTTTATCCATACCTGTAGCAAAGCGTGGCTGGCCATTGCCATCAATTAAAAAAGAGCTGTATGGCATAGGGGATCTTTTAACTTCTCTTTCTTTACCTGTGTAAATATTAAGCTTAACAATGCTAGATAATGTATCTGAGTTCCTAGAAAGTAATCTTTTATGAATAAGTACATGCTTTGGATCACTATCAAGTTTATCGATCAAGAAGCCAGCATCACCAGAAAGTACCATGCCCTCTTTTGAGCGATAGCCAAAGATCATTCGTTTCTTACTGCCATCGTAGTTGATACCATAAATCTCCCCCATGTTTATGGGCTTTTCTAATGCTCCTCTTCTCTGTTCAACTTGAATCACTACTCGCTCATTATTTGCCCAATAATAAGAAGCTGTTTGGCTTTTACTATTAGCATTTAATGAATAGGTTACTTTATAGCCATCAGTTTCCAAAAACACTAAGCTTTTTAGTCCATTAACAGTCGCCAGTGCAGCTAAGTGCTTACCGTCAGGTGATATTTTTACATTATGGTATTGAGCATGGCGTGAAAAATCTTCAACCGTGGCGGCATTTACGGCTCCCGCCAACATGGCAAGAGATAAAAAGAACCTTATAACTAATTTTTTATTTATTAATGTCATTTTTCTTCCTAGAAACATACTGATACATTCAGCAACAAGTTATTAACAACTTTATCGTATTCATAGTAAAATATAAATACTTGCCCGATGAATCACACAAAGAGATAATAGAAAACTGATTATTTTGTACACATTTATCTCCATAGGAAAAACTTTTGTCATTATCAGATACGGTTAAAAAGCACCCTCAAAAACCGACATCACAACTTTGTGCAGTAACTTTGCTAGGAAACCTAGTAGCGACACCCGATATTCGCTATCGAGCAAATCCGGCAACGGCAATCACTGAAATTGTCTTAGCGACGTCTAGCAAATGGCTAGATAAAAAGACCAATAAATATAAAGAGTGGACAAGTTACCATCATGTGAAAGTTGAAGGGGAGTTGGTTGAACAAGCGCTTTTACATGCCAACAAAGGTGACATTATTTTATTGCATGGTTATTTAAGCAATATTAAGCCGACAACTGACGATAAAAATGCCACGCATCAGGGTATTGTCCATGCAGATTTCGTACAAAAATTTAGCAAAGGCTATACTCAAGCAATCAACCAAATTCATTGTAGTGCTCAGTTAGTCTCTGAGCCTAAGTTAATGCTAACGGAACAGAATAAAAACATTTGCCAAGCAAATATTGTCATTAATCAGCACATATACAACACCGAAAAACAAAAGTGGCAAACCTTAAGTGTTGAACGTGTCATTCATGTTTGGGGCAAACAAGCACAATACTTGGCTGAGCATGGCAATATTGGTGATGATTTAATGGTTGAGGGTAAATTAAGTTATACCAATGGGGTTAATAAAGAACAATTTATTGAAGTGAAAAATATGCACCTTTTTAAGGACGCATAACCAAGCAAAAAATGAAAAGTAAAACGTTAGCAGCAACTGAACTATGGATGACTCAACTGAATGCTTACTGTAAAAAACATCTATTCCAGCATACTTTTTCTGGTGCTAGTGCTCTTTGCTCGCACCAGTATTGCTAAGGAGCCTGCAGCAGTCCCGCAGCAACAAGAATTATTTTTACTACAACAAATGGCTAAAGCACCATCGTTAGATGGCGCACAAAAAAAATGGCTAGAACTTTTTGAACAACCTGGTAATAGTCAACATTATTTTTTAACCAACAAGCAGGGTCAGATTTTTCAACTTGAACAAGATAACCCTAACAGCACCAGGTTATTAGTAGACCTTAAGCAACTTGCAGCCAATGCGCCTGAGTTTCAACTTAGCGCTCTTAGTTTACACCCTAACTTTTCCCAGCAAGGTCAAATAGGCTTTAATACATTTTACACCGCTCATATTGAAAGCCATGCAAACGAGCGACAAAGTCACCGCATATTTGATGCTAATGTTAACAAGGCCTTGCCATTTGATGCTGTCGTAACTGAATGGAAGTTAAGCCAAAACTCTCAAGTTAATAATACAAATCGCCGCGAAATAATTAGAATTGCAGTACCAACAGCAGAAAGTGCAATTAACCAGCTAAGCTTTAATCCGTACAGTAAATCTTGGCATGAGGATTTTGCTCAGTTATATCTATCACTCCCTGAAAGCCCTGAATTAAAGCAACGACCGTTATATTCTGGCGCTATTTTAAGAGTTCATCCTGAACAGACTGCCACGGCCAGTTATAGTACCCCGTATAATAATCCTTACTATGCCAACCCGCAGTACGAAAAGACGTTATATGTCTTTGGTATTGGAAACATTAAACAATTTCTATGGCCTGAAAAACATTCTACTCGACTATTAATATCCCATAGATATTCAGTAAATAACTCATCCAAGCACTGGCTATCTTATAGTGATGGCGGTGATAACTGGCAACAAAGCCCGCCAAAAGAGTTTATATATCAAACAACAGAAACTATTTCTGCTAATAACCTGCTGGTCTATCGAGGACAAAATGTACCGTTATTACGTAATAAGCTACTGCTACTGACAAACCAAGATCAAGCATGGCAAATCAGTTCATTACGGCTAGAGACATCAATAGATGCAACGAGTAAACCCGACCATGAAGGCGCTAGCAAATCAACATTAGAATGGCTGCTACAACATCAGTCATTAACGACAAAAGAATTAACTCTGCATCGGGATAACCGTGGCGAATTGCTGTTATTCAATGAAGATGACGGCACAATATTCCAAGTATTTCAGCAAGATAAAGATCAAGTGTTAGCAAGTGCACCATCAAGCTCAAGTAGTATGATGAACTTCTTGCTTATTGTAATCTTAGTGCTGCTATTAGCTTATGCATTATATCGCAGCAAAATATATCAAAACTCCGCCAAAGCGTTTGTTCGCAGAGAATTCTCAGCGTTAGCAGTAACCAGTGATATGTCTGGATTAAATTTTTTCAAACGTCATCAACATGAAGTTGACAAGAGCATATTGCTTAGTGACATAAAGCAATGTCAATTTATGCTAGGTAACTTAGTGGTGATGACAATTAACAGCACGCATCGTTATGGTTTTAGCAATTTACATGAACAAGAACTAAGAGAAATATTTCACACCGAGCACATAGATAAAATGGTTGATGGCAAAATTCGCCGAATCAATGTACTGATTAATACTTACCAAAAGAACAACTATATTGTCTGCTTATATTTGCGCAAAGGCAGCGATAGAATAACCAAGAAAAGTTATTTTGACGTCGTAGATGATGTGATTGATTGGTGCTGGTTGATTTCCGGTAAAATAAACCCACAACATACCGAAATGAGATGCATACAAACTGAAAATGTCATTACTGATCTAGGAAACGCTGATCACAAAATGCATGATGACACACCATTACATCTGTCTCTTATACACATCTGACGCTGCCGACGATCTACTCTGTG
>CAJXPG010000207.1 GCA_913057925.1 uncultured Colwellia sp.
GTCGGCAGCGTCAGATGTGTATAAGAGACAGTCTGAGCTAATTACATATTTCAAATAATACACATTAAAATTCAGGTATTACTAGTATTGATATTTCTTTCAGTTCTTTAAAGACTTCAGGGTCTTTAGATACCGGTAAATTACCTGCTTTGCCAATAGCTATCAAGGCAGCATCACAAACGACTTTATCACCTTGTTTTACTTTGGCATCGATTACGAACCCTGATGCTGCTAGTTTAATCTCGACGCGACAAGACTTTTCAGCCATTGTACTTCTGTCGGTAATCATACGTTGGCTAATACTGCGCTGAATTAATGCAGAATAGCGCTCAACTTCAGTCATTACCTGCTGTTGCCTTGCTTGGTTTCTGCTCGCCATTTCATTAGCCATTTGCTCAGCTAACATGGCGTCTTGCAAGGCTTTTTCTTTTGCTGCAATTTCCTGACGTTTACGTTCTGCTATTTTCTCAAGGCGTAACTCTTCCGCTTTTTTAGCATCCGCTTCTTCTTTTAAGCGTTTACTTCTCGCAGTCGCTGCCGCTTTTTCAGCCGCTTGTTTTTCTTGTTCTTTTTGCTTGCGAACTTTTTCCGCTTTTGCTGCTTTAGCTTTCGCTGATTTGGCCGCTTTATCAGCTTTTATCTTTTCTTGCTCTTTACGCTTACGTTGTTTTTCTAAACTTTTAATGCGTGCTTCTTCTTTAGCGCGACGTTTTTTAGCATCCGAGGCGCGTTTTTCAGCATCTTTTATGCGTTTATTCTCAGCGTTAAGTTGCTGAGTTTTTTGTTTCTTAATCTTATTAACCGCGGCATCTAGCTTGGCTTTATCAACCACGACAGCTTTAATCGGCTCTCCTGCGTTTTTAGCAGGGGTTGGTTTTGGCTTAGGAAGCGTTGAAAAATCTCCGGCAAACAAACCGATAACTAGCACTACATGTAAAGCAATACTTAGCCAAAGAGCCTTCATGTAAGATGCATTCATACTAAAACGAGAAATCGCAGGCTTATTCACGCTACTCCTCCACTGAATCTGTCATTAAACCTACCGATGGTACGCCTGCTACTGTTTGTAACATAACCATAAGCTGAATAACCGCATCATAAGACACCGCACCATCGCCATTGACAACCACCGGCGTGCCTGGTTCAACCAATAAGTGAGCTTGAACCAGCACGGCAACTTCTTCAGCTGACATGGGCTCTTTATCATTAGCGCCAACCGTTAAATAATAACGCCCTTGTGCATCAACACTGGCAACTAAAGGGGGTTTACTATCTTCTTCAAGTGGCTCAGCATCTGCTTGCGGTAAATCTACTTTCACCCCTTGGGTAATTAGCGGTGCTGTCACCATGAAAATAATTAAGAGTACCAACATTACATCAATGTATGGCACCACGTTAATTTCAGCCACTTTACGGCGTCTTACTCTTTGGTACATAGTGATACCCTACTTAGTAGATTGCTCGGCAGCTGACTGACGTTGTAAAATACTTGAAAACTCGTCCATAAAGTTACCGTAACTATTTTCAAGCTTT
This sequence comes from uncultured Colwellia sp., assembly GCA_913057925.1. Taxonomy (GTDB): domain Bacteria; phylum Pseudomonadota; class Gammaproteobacteria; order Enterobacterales; family Alteromonadaceae; genus Colwellia. The sequence continues at coordinate 1,534 of CAJXPG010000207.1, forward strand.
TCTACTTTATGGCTAAAGCGGTTATAAGCCATTACTGCTGGAATTGCCGCAAACAAGCCCATTGCTGTTGCAATTAATGCCTCGGCAATACCAGGTGCTACCATTTGTAGTGTTGCTTGCTTTACCGCACCAATAGCAATAAATGAGTTCATAATGCCCCATACCGTACCAAACAAACCAATATATGGGCTAATTGAGCCAACTGTTGCCATGAAGGGTAAGTGTTTCTCTAAACTATCTACTTCACGCGATAGTGCGACGCGCATTGCTCGGTGAGTACCGTCAACGATAATTTGTGGGTTGTCGATATGACTTTTTCTTAAGCGAGCAAACTCTTTAAAACCAGCAATAAATAAGCTTTCAATACCTTGAACCTGCGGCTTGGCACAAGTTTCACTATAAAGCTTGCTTAAATCTGCCCCACTCCAAAATTTATCTTCAAAAGCCTGTAAATCTGCACCTGCGGTGCGAAGGACTTTCCTGCGCTGAAAAATCATGGCCCAACAAACAACGGAAAAAGTAAGCAAAGTCAGCATAACAAATTGTACTAAAATACTGGCTTCTAAAAATAAATGAAAAAAGGAAATTTCAGCTGACACGTTTAAACGCTCCTAGGATTGATTCTGGTATAGCACAGGGTTTATTCTGACTAAAGTCAACACAAGCAACACGTACTGTTGCAGTGCATAGTACTTGTTTTGCTTGGTTGGTTATTTGTTGTTGAAAGATTAAACTTGCCCGTTTCAACGTGATAATACTCGAAGTTACTTCAAGTAAATCATCAAGCTTTGCTGAAGCAAGGTTATCCATTTCTACCTTTCTGACCACAAAACCTAACTTTTGTTGCAAAAAGAATTCTTGATTAATACCTATTTCTCTTAGCCACTCTGTTCGAGCACGTTCAAAGAATTTTAAATAATTTGCATAATAGACAATGCCACCGGCATCAGTATCTTCGTAGTAAACACGAATTTCAAATTTGCTGGTCGTATTAGTGCTAGATTGTGCAGGTATATCAGACATTGCTTTAATATGTTCTGTTGCAGTTAAGTTATCTGCTTTTTTACGTGGCACTATAGTAATAGATAAAGTGATAAGCAAACAAGGTAACTACAGTAAAAAATTACATTTTTTAGCATATTATCGATAAAATCACCTAGATAATGCAACAAATACAAAAAAAGCGCCAAAAGGCGCTTTTTTTATCATGTTCATAACAAGGTTTTTCTAGCTATGACGTGGAGCACGTTCAGTTCTACGTGGTGCACGTTTTTGACTAACAACTGCTTCATCAGACGTAGTAATCGCTAAAGGTTGACGACGAACGCGCACACCTTTTAACTGTTTAAACAAGTCCGCTGGGATACCTTTTGGTAATTGTACGAAGCTGTGCTTGTCATGCAAATTAATTGCGCCGATATAGCTACTATCAAGTGAAATTTCATTCGCAATTGCGCCAACGATATCACCAGGACGAGCGCCATGTTCTTTACCAACTTCTAGACGGTAAGTCTGCCAATCAACATCGCTACGATTTACTTTCTCTTTACGAGGTCTTTCATTGCGATCACGGTTATTGCCTCTTTCACCACGAGCATCACGACGATTATCTCTACCGCGATCATTACGGTCACGACCATTTCGATCATTTCGATCATTTCTGTCACGATTGTTATCTCGAGCATCGCGACGAGGTTTAGGATCTTCTTTTGGTTGTAACGGTTGCTTGATTTGCTTTTGGTATAATAAAGCGGCCGCTAAATCTAGCATAGAAACATCAGACTCACTTGCCATGCTTTCAACAATTTCACGCATACTTGCTAAGTCTTTATCAGCAGCGATAGCTGCAATTTCTTGGCGTGCTCGCTCAATACGCTTTTTACCAATTTCTTGAATACCCGGTAAATCATAACTTTCGACTTTACCTGAGGTTAAACGCTCATAGTGACGCAGAGAGTACATTTCACGTGGGCGAACAAACGAGATTGCAGTACCTTCACGACCTGCACGACCTGTACGACCAATACGGTGAACATATGCTTCATTATCACCAGGTAAGTCATAGTTAATCACTAACGAAATACGTGGAATATCTAAACCACGAGCAACAACGTCTGTTGCAACTAAGATAGATGATTTTCCTGATTTCATTTGATCAATACAACGTTCACGTTGTGCTTGGTTCATATCACCATTAAGTGCTAAAGCTGGGTAACCTGCACGTTCTAGTTTCTCAGCAACATCTACCGTGTCATTACGTGTACGTACAAAAATAATTAACGCATCATAATCAACAATTTCAGCTATACGCTCTAATGCGGTCATCTTAGTGATGCCACTTACCTTCCATGCGTATTGAGTGATATTTGCTTTAGCTTTTTTAACCGCAGCGATTTTAATATGCTCTGGATCTGTTAAGAAACGGTTGGCAATTTTACGAATTGCTGGTGGCATAGTCGCAGAGAACAAACACATTTGTGTTGTTTCTGGTAAGTGATCTAGAATCCATTGTATATCTTCTAAAAAGCCCATGTTTAACATTTCATCGGCTTCATCTAAAACACATACGCGCAAATCAGCTAACTTTAAGCTTTTACGACGTAAGTGATCCATTAAACGACCTGGTGTACCAACAACTACTTGCGCGCCGCGCTCTAACTGTTGAAATTGTGGGCCGTAAGATTGACCACCGTATAAAGTTGCAACGCGCAAACCTTTCATGTTTTTACCAAAAGACTCAATAGCCTCGGCAACTTGCATCGCTAATTCACGCGTTGGTGCTAAAACCATTAATTGTGGTTTTTTAATTGAAGTATCAATTTTTGCCAATGCCGGTAAGCCAAACGCCGCTGTTTTACCAGTACCTGTTTGTGCTTCACCTAAAACGTCTTTACCAGATAATAATAGCGGGATAGTTTTTGCTTGAATATCAGTAGCAGAATTAAAACCAATTGAGGTAACAGCTGATAATAAGTTTTCAGGTAAGCCTAATGTATCAAAACCGATAACTTCATTTTTCGTTTCAGTTTTGCTTTGATCTGTATTTTTTTGTTCAGTCATTTTTAAATTTCATCTTCTCAAGACAGGTATTAACGAAGAAAAAAATCACAAAAGAATAGAACACCTTCAAACAACAAAAAAATCTTAAAACGATCGTTTGTAGAAAGTGAAATTATAAATAATTTTTAATTGCTAAGTCTTAACCTGCGTACATAATACGAGGAAACCACCAGGAAGACTTAAAGCGCATAGTGTATTGTCACACTATATTTCTGCTGGAAACGAAATGTTCAGCTGGGCAAGTCTATTGGGCGGTATAACCCCCACTCATTTTCGATTTGTTTATTGTTCATTTTATTTAAAGAATAAAATCAATCAATAATACACTGACTGTATAATAGTTTAGTGTAATTGCTGTTTTGTCGAAAAAAACAACATCCCTTTCATCGAGGCGCGCATTATACACAGAAATAAAAATTATGCAATTGTTTAATCTTATGAGAGGAATATAAAAAAGTAGATTTATACAGAATAAAGCACAATCAGCTAACATTGAGCAATACTTTAATACTACCCATATAGGTTATTTAACTGCATAGCCTCTAATAAAAAAAGCCACACTTTCATACAAGTATTTGTCTACCTCTTCGGGAGAGATACGTTCTTTAATATTAAATTCCATTTGTGTCCACAACTCCCCTTTCATAGTACTTAAAAATTGTACCGCGGCATGTCTAGGGTTATCGATAGAGAGGATTTTTTGTTGATCCAATTTAGCCATTAAAAGGCTCACCTCATTGGTTACTCTCAAAGGCCCTGCCTTATAAAACATATCGGAAACTTGTGGGTAAGCCGTTGACTCAAAAACCTGTCTCTTATACACATCTCCGAGCCCACGAGACCGTA
>CAJXPG010000208.1 GCA_913057925.1 uncultured Colwellia sp.
GAGATCTAGTACGGTCTCGTGGGCTCGGAGATGTGTATAAGAGACAGGGCTACAACTATGTAGTAACAGAGCGAAATGATGACCCTAATTCAGGAGTTCTCATTGATGGTTATAACCCAGGGGATGAATATGCTAAATTTTGTGCTAATTATGGTATTTTATTTAATACACCTAGTTTTCTTCAGTTAGCAGAGAAAGCATTTGGCTTGAAACAATTTAATAAAGTGTTAATCTCATCTGAAAGTGGATACCTCATGGACCCATACCGTGAAAATGTGCTATTTGCCTCTAAAAAAGCTTATTTAGATGATTATGATAAACATGTTGCAGCTGTGAGGGCTTCGTTTTTACAGTGTAAGGTCTTTGTAGTTACCTTAGGTCTAAATGAGTGCTGGGAAATGCATGATGGTACAGTTATTTCACGCAACCCTCGGGAAAACATGTACCAGTTGGTTAAACACAAAACGCTTACCGTTGCTGAGAACGTTGCTAATATCCAACGATTTTTTGACATTATTAAAACACACAACCCTGACTTCAAATTGATTATTAGTGTTTCACCTATTCCATTTTTAGCTACAGGGAGAGCGCATGAGCAACACATTATCAGTGCAAATTGTCACTCTAAATCAGTATTAAGAGTCGCAGCTGACGAACTTGTTTCTAAAAATGAAGATATGTATTACTTACCCAGTTATGAACTAGTCACTGAGTGCATTGATGAGCCATGGGAAGCTGATTGTCGCCATGTTAAACCTGATACAGTTAAAAAGGTTGTTAATATGTTTAAAGAGATTTTTGTGAAATAATCTCGTTTACTTTTCAGTTGAATTCATGACATATACTGGTCATAAGTTTTAAAGAACTGACCAGTATGTTTGAATTCTGACAAGAGTATTGGGTAGTATAAAATCTCTTTAGCCTTAACAGACGCTTTAATAAAATCATTGTCGTTAGATGACTTTGAATATTACTGTTTAAGGCTTAGCAGTCCTTGTTGTGCTTAATTGTTATTGTTCCTTGCTGATAAGCTCCCAACTAACCGCAGTGCCGCGATCTATATCACGGGTAACTTTTTGACCAATAACCTCTTGATAATATTTTGGAGCAAGTCCAAAACCAGGCCTAATGCGTTTGATGTCAGCACTGGTGATTATGTCACCTAATGATAAATCATTGACAAAGTAGAGGGAACGCCTAAATTTGATGTTATCAACTTCAACGGGTTTTTTATCATAACCCGCTTTACCAATTGCTTTATGAGCTATGTTTGTCTCTTTTACTAATTGTTTTAACTCGCCAGGCTCTAAAGAGAAAGTGGAGTCAGGCCCTTTATCAGCTCTATTTAAGGTGAAGTGTTTCTCTATCAGTGAAGCACCAAGTGCTACGGATGCGACGGAGACTGCTGTGCCTAATGTATGATCTGATAAGCCTGAGATAACATTAAATCTTGTGGAAATATCCTGAATCGTGGCTAGATTAGACTGTTCAGCAGGCGCAGGGTAAGCACTTATACAATGTAAAACGATAAGTTCATTACAGCCATGCTCTTTAGCGGTACTTATTGCTTCTGATATTTCTTCTATATTTGCCATACCCGTAGACATAATTATAGGCTTACCTGTTTTAGCTACATATTCTATTAATGGTAAATCAGTGAGCTCAAATGAGGCTATTTTATAGGCTGGAGCATTCAAACTTTCGAGTAAGTCTACAGCGGTTTCATCAAAAGGGCTGGAGAATAATGTGATGCCTAGCGATCTAGCCTTATCAAAAAGTTGTTGATGCCATTCAAAGGGAGTTTGCGCCCATTTGTATAAGTCATATAGTTGGTAGCCATCCCATAAACCACCTTTGATTTGGAAGTCACTTTTGTCACAATCAATTGTCATTGTATCAGGGCTGTAACTTTGTATTTTTATTGCATCTACGCCGCAACTTGCGGCAACTTCAATGCTCTCTAACGCTTTTTCAATACTACCATTATGATTGGCTGAGAGCTCAGCGATGATATAAGGTTTGTAAGCAGGGCCTACTTTTTTTCCATCAATGGTAATGTATTTATTTTGCATGATTAGTTGTCACCGTATTGTTGGTTTTAGGGAATAAACAATATTTAGTAGCAGAAACTTTCTTGAATTTAGCGCTTTGAAATAGCTTATGTGAAGCTATATTATCTTCGCGAACATACGCCTCAATAATTTTAGTTATTGATAATGTTTCTAAAGCTTTTAGTGCAGCAAGGGCAATGCCTTTTCCTTGCTCATTTGGGGCAACCAAAATTGATATTTCACAAGTAGAGTCATTAATATCGTCCAACCTCAGCATACCAACGCTGTTCTGCTGAGTATGTATTAAATAGATTTTCCGCTGAGTAGAATTAATGGCCTTGTCAAACCATTGGCAATGTTCTTGATATTTTACAGGTTTGGTATTTCTCGAAAAACGTCTAATTTCAGGGTTAGATTGCCAGCTAAAAATAACATCTACATCACATTTAGTCGCTGGTTTTAAAATCACTGATGCTTTATCAGCAATCATAACTTGCATTTGCTGGTAAGTTCTTGCTGTGCCTTTTCCATCACAGCAACTAAAACTACTATTAATAAGTTGTTTATATAGCGAAAGGCCATTGTTAGCTGCTTTCTTATCAAGCAATAGTTTAAATGGATTAATAATGTCAATTACTTCAATATCCTGACTGTAGCCTAAGTTTATTATGGCACCTTTATCTACTAATGCCGAACTCACTAGTGATTGGTTTTTCGCTGTTTCAATAGATAAGGTAGGCAGACCTAAACAGCAGCGCTCCCATGCAGTTGCGCCACTTGCACCAATGGCTATATCAGCGTTAATCATCTGTACTGACATGGTTGAACAATCAAGCTCAAGTGTTATCCAAGGTAAGGTGCTGACGGTGTTTTTTATGTCAGCTAAATGCGCTGATTGTGACGAAAGTATTACGGTTGCAGTAAAACTTACACTTTCACTATACAAAACGTTTAAGGCACTTATTGCTATTTGACTAATATTATCAATATCAAAACCACCTAATGAAATAAGTACATGAAAGGCATTCGGTAATAAATTTAAGTTTTTACGTTTTTGTTGAGCGTTAATACGAGCTTGAGAAAACTCTTTACGCAAAAGGGTATAGGTTTCTCCGGTCAATATTGAACATGTGGTTGGTGTTAGTTTTTGATAATCGAAATCGCTTCTTGATAATGTTTGGTCGAGTAAAATATCGCAATCGTACTGCCTATTTGCTAAATCATCTATCACCATTATTTTGTCACAATATTTGCGCATTAACTGATGCCAATGAATATCTATGGCGTAGTGATCGACAATGATAATATCGTAATGCTGTTTTAATGCAGACTGACAAGCTATAGCATCCTCTTCTTGGCTCCGCCCTAACCAGGTTGCGGTATTGTTTTTCTCTAGACAGTCAAAAGGTGACGGTAAGGATATTACTTTAAATCCCTGCTCTAGGATGAATTGATCTAAATTACCTAGGTGAGGGGTAGTTAAAAAGGTTATTTCGGCGTCACCTTGATGAGTTTGGATTTCATCAGCTAAGGTCAGGCAACGCATTATGTGGCCTTTCCCTATCAGTAATGATGCATCTGCTCGAATAGCAATCTTTAGCATGGATTTAGCCTTTATAGAGTGACTTAACGTACTTTAAAGACGGGCTCTAATAACTCCCCTCTAAAACGTTGATTGAAGTCTTTATTTTTTACTGTGCTAATAAGTATCAAAAGTACTTCATCGTAAGCCTTTAACAAAGTATCTATATCTTTATCTTTATGAGCAAAAGATAAATTATGTCCACCGCCAAGTAATATGCCTCGTTCACTCATCTCTTGTATAAATAAAGATTTTAATTCGAGTTGGCTATAACCGCCATTATCAGTTATGAGCAGAAATGACCAACTTGGGTGACCTGCTAAAGAAAGCCAACTCTGTGCATGGTATTTTTTAATAAGTTGAGTCAAGCCATTGAGTAGCTTGGTACCCATGGCATGAATGTGCTCAAGGACATTTTGTTGTTTTATTTTAGTTAATGTTGCTTTGGTTGCCGCGAGAGAGAGTGTTTCGCCAGCAAAAGTGCCAGAGAAGAAAATATCCTCCATCAACATCATAATATCTCGTCGTCCAACAACTGCTGATATCGGGTAACCATTAGCCATGCCTTTACCAAAAGTAGCTAAATCAGGTGTTACAGAAAATAACTGCTGAGCACCGCCTTGGCTATATCGAAAGCCTGTGATTGTTTCATCAAAAATAAGCACAGTACCATGCTGAATACAAAGCGCTTTCACTTTTTGTAAAAAGTTATCTTTTGGGAAGGTAGTATTCATTGGCTCTAAAATAACGGCGGCAATTTTATTTGGTTGTTGCTCGAAGACTTCTTCTAGTGAACGAATATCATTATAAACAAACGCATGAGTAAGAGATTTAACAATATCAGGCACACCTAAATCTCTGGTTGTTGAACCTATATACCAATCTTGCCAACCATGGTAGCCGCAAACGGCAACGTGGTCTCGGTTGGTATAAGCTCTGGCTAAGCGGATTGCAGCGGAAGTCGCATCACTACCATTTTTACCGAACCGGCTCATTTCAGCGCAGGGGATCATATCAACTAATAATTCAGATACTTCCATTTCTAACTTATGAGGTAGTGAAAATGAAACGCCTGACTTAATTTGTTCAATTACCGCGTTATCAACATCTTCATCCCGATAGCCTAGCGAAATAGATAACAACCCACTAACAAAGTCAGTATATTGATTATCATCAGCGTCCCATACTTGACAGCCTTCTCCTTTTTGTAAAAACAGTGGTGTTACATTTTTAGGGTAAGCTATACGACTCTTACTAAATGTTTGTGAGCCAAGTGGAATGGTGTTCTCAGCACGAGCTAGCCATTGTGATGACTTTGTATAGGCTCTCTTATTCGAGTTAGTCAAAACCTTGTTCCTTATCTTTATTTTCTGACTTTATTAAACCTTCATTGCGATTGATAAGATTATTGATTTTTAATAGCTCAGGGCGCTCGGCTAGTAATGCTAATATTTCACTTAAGGCAAAATTTATATTTTGACTGTACAAATGCTTATAAACCTCATCAACAAACTCAAAATCCTTTTCTTCATCAACAGTCCAGCGGTGTTGTGATAAATCAGTATGGTAGTAAAAGTTCTGGCAGGTAAAGAAGTCATTATTGCGGATAAACGGAGTGACATGCTCTCTTTCTGACGGCCTTTTACCTGTCTCTTATACACATCTCCGAGCCCACGAGACCGTACTAGATCT
>CAJXPG010000209.1 GCA_913057925.1 uncultured Colwellia sp.
AGAGTAGATCGTCGGCAGCTTCAGATGTGTATAAGAGACAGAGCAAATTCGGCTAGATCTGGAAATGCTTTTTCATCAAGGTAAACAGATAGCGCTAATAAGCGTTCTGCTAATTGCTGTTCTGTATCACCGCTGACATTGATATGTCCCATTTTACGTCCGGCACGTTTGCTTTTGTTGTACCAGTGTAAAGAAACACTTGGAATGGCAATAACATTATCAGGAATAGTATCTTCACCAATAATATTGATCATTGCAGTAGGTCGCACTAATGCAGTGCTACCAAGCGGTAAATCACAAATAGCTCGAAGATGGTTTTCGAACTGACAAGTATCAGCACCTTGCTGAGTCCAGTGACCAGAGTTATGAACTCGTGGCGCTATTTCATTGACTAAAAGTTCATCGCCTACTTGGAAGAACTCTATAGCCATTACACCCACATAGTTCAACTTATCAGTAAGTGCTTTAAATACTTTGCCAGCTTGTTCTTGCAATGTTGAATGTACAGGGGCTGCAAGTGAAACACTTAGAATTCCATTGGTATGGTGGTTTTCAGTCAGTGGGTATACGGCAACATCACCATTAACACGACGAACACCGACCAAAGAGACTTCACGATCAAATGGCACCATTCGCTCTGCAATAATACCTTGCTTTACTTGAGTCGTTGAAGCTGAGATAAACTCTGCCATTTCAAGCCAAACTTGTTCTGCCTGCTCCATCGACTTTAAGCGCCATTGACCTTTACCGTCATATCCCTCTAGAGCACTTTTGAAAATGATTGGCAAAGATAATTTACTGATAGCAGCATCAAAATCTTCTTTAGTATTGACGAAGTGATGTTTCGCATTGGCAGCATTACAAGATTCAAGCAGTGATTTTTCTAATCGTCTATCACCACCAATTTTGATTGACTCACTCGTAGGGTAAAGTTTCCCAGAGCGCTCACACTCAGCTAAAACATCATGCGCAACATGTTCAAACTCAGCAGTAATTACATCAGCATTAGCAATTCCTTCAGCTAAATCACCATAAGCATGATGGGGAGCAATAGGGAGTACAACCTTACCACTTCTCACATCAAATGCTTTAATATCTAGATTTAACGGTGTACCCGCTAATTGCATCATTCGGGCTAATTGACCTGCGCCAAGTACGAGAACTTTTTTCATAATTCGGTGCTTATTCTGCTGGGTTTGGGTTTGCTAAAATAGTTTCGGTTTGCTTTTGACGAAACGCTTCAATGTTCTGTTGGATTTCTTTATCGTGAGTACCAATAATTTGCGCAGCAAGTAAGCCAGCATTAGCAGCCCCGGCAGTACCTATTGCTAAGGTACCAACAGCAATACCTTTAGGCATTTGCACAATTGATAATAAAGAGTCTTTACCACTCAGAACTTTAGACTGTACAGGAACACCTAAAACAGGAAGTGCCGTGTAAGCAGCAGCCATACCCGGAAGATGCGCAGCACCGCCAGCACCAGCAACAATAACTTTAATACCGCGATCTTTAGCGCTTTCGGCGTAATCGGCAAGTAGGTGAGGAGTACGATGAGCAGAAACTACTTTGGTTTCGTACTTTACACCTAATAAATCAAGCATTTCTGCTGTATGTTGCATTGTTGGCCAATCAGATTTTGACCCCATGATAATACCGACTGTCATGAGTAATACCCTTTAAAAGAATAAGTTGTTCTTCATGCATGAAGAAAGTGAATAAATAAAGCCGCAATTATAACCTTCTTTACCGTAATACGGAATGCGCAACTCGATGTTCGATAAATTAATTACTCATAAGCTAGGTGTTATTGAATAGTGTTTGCTAAAATTGCCTCGATTTAGGCTGAGAATGAGGAAAATTTGTGAATAATACTAAAGCAGTTGAGGCATTTAATAATGGCGGCGTTATTGCCTATCCAACAGAAGCTGTTTTTGGGGTTGGTTGTGATCCTGACAATGAAGATGCATTATTAAAGTTGTTAGCATTAAAGCAGAGGCCACAAGAAAAGGGTTTAATTTTATTAGCCTCAGATTTTGAACAGTTACTTCCTTATATTGACCAAAATAAAATACCAAAGGAAAAGTTAGTTACGATACTGTCACGTTGGCCTGATGGTATTACTCAGTTGGTTCCTAAAAGCAATAAACTCTCACCATTATTATCAGGCAAGTTTGATACCATTGCTGTAAGAATAACCAGTCAACCAGATGTGGTTGCTTTATGCCAGCAAACCAATAAGCCAATAGTATCTACAAGTGCTAATTTATCAGGTCTTGAACCAGCAACAACTTGGCAAACATTAGATCCCAACTTAGTTGTCGATATCGACTTTATTGTAAAAGGTGTCACCTTAGGCCATCAAAATCCATCGCAAATTATTAACGCACTGACTGGGGAGGTCATTAGAAGCTAGCTTTTGTGATATTTATCATTTATTTTTCAATCGATTGTAAGTAGGTTGCGAATATTTCTTAGAAAGTTTGATCTAAATCAAACAGGACATTTAAAGTATTTACTCAGCTAGTTAACTTTGCGCTAAATCAAGTTTTATCCCTAGGGTATGATTATTATACCCACAATTAATTTAAGGATAAAAGCTATGAAAAAATCATTACTAACAATTGCATTACTTTCTACTATCTCAACGACGGCTTTAGCTAATCAAGCTGGCGATATTTTAGTTAGAGGTGGATTAACTATGGTTACCCCTGACAGCGGTAAATCAGATATTTTATTGGGGGGAAGTTCAGATAATGGCATGTCTCTTTCAGTAGGTGATAATACGCAATTAGGTCTTAATTTTGTCTACTTCTTTGATAGCAACTGGGCTGTTGAATTGCTTGCCGCAACACCCTTTACTCATGATGTAACCATACATGACCCAAAAGGAACATTAGGGGTTGATGGAGCAAAATTAGCAGAAGTGACCCACTTACCACCAACGCTAAGTGCGCTTTATTATTTTGATACCGGTACGGCACTGAAACCATATGTAGGTGCAGGTTTAAATTACACAATCTTTTTCAATGAAGAGTTTGAATCGGCTCCGACAGAGTTAGGGTTAACTAATTTAGAACTAGATGGTTCTTTTGGTTATTCTGTACAAGTAGGGGCAGACTATCAAATTGATAAGAATTGGTCTGTTAATGTATCTGCAAGATATATTGATATCGCAACAGATGTTAGCTTTGATGTTGCTGGTGATAGTATTGGTAGCGCAAGCGTTGATGTGGATCCTATGGTTTATTCTGTAATGCTAGGCTACAAATTCTAAAAGTATTAAGTTTCAAAACAAAAAGCAGTAACTTATTCAAAAGAGTTACTGCTTTTTTGTTTTCATTAAATAGTGCTTCAGTTAATCTGTAGCATCTGTTTATTTACTCAATTAATTATGTCTCAATTAACCCCTGATCTATATTGTGTAATGGGTAATCCCATAGAACACTCGCGTTCACCTGATATTCACCATACTTTTGCAACTGAAAGCCAACAATTGATCAACTACCAAAAAAAGTTAGTTGCTCTCGATGGATTTAGCAACGCAGTTAACACTTTTGTGGAAGAAGGTGGGAAGGGAGCTAATATAACAGTACCCTTTAAGGAAAAGGCCCTTGAAATTGCGGATGTGTTAACAGAGCGAGCATCTTTAGCTGGTGCTGTTAATACACTTACCTTTAAAGAAGGTAAAATTTATGGAGACAATACCGATGGTGAAGGTTTAGTTCAGGATTTACTGACAAATAAAGTGGCACTAAAGCAAAGTAGAGTTTTATTGTTAGGTGCCGGAGGGGCCGCTCGTGGAGTATTACTACCTTTGCTCGCTCAAAACCCACAATCCATTGTTATAGCCAACAGAACCTTAAGTAAAGCAGAGATAATGTGTCAGCAGTTTTCAGATGAACGAATTTCAGCTTCCACTTATCATGATTTAGCCAATCTGAATTTTGACATTATTATAAATGCTACTTCCGCCAGTTTGGCTGGTGACTTACCACCTATCCCTCCATCTATCATCGATAGTGAAGTTGTTTGCTATGATATGGTTTATGGGAAAAACCGAACACCTTTTTTACTATGGGCAAATGAGTATGGTGCGCAGCACCTATTAGATGGTTTAGGTATGTTAGTAGGGCAGGCTGCAGTAAGTTTTGCCATATGGCGGGGAGTTAGCCCTAGGGTGCAACCAGTAATAGAGAAAATTAGAACTGCATTAAATGAGGAATGAAACTAATGAATCAAAGCCTGTTATTTAATGATGACTTAGTATTTGACCCTGCAGAAGATGCATGGCGAATTACTGCTATGCTTTCAGGACAAAGGATTACAGTATTTTTTCATTCTTTACAGTTAAAAAGGCTTGAAGAAATTGATACTTGTACAAGATTTGATTTAGAAGAAATCGTTGAACTCTGGCTCGAGAAGAACGAACCAGAGGGCGATAATATTCACATACAAATGCGATAAAATTTTATTCAGCCAGATACTCATCTTTGAGTTCAAGGTAATTAAGCGCCGATTGTTTAAGGAAAGCCGTTTCGCTCTCTTTTAAAGGGCGAGCTTGCTTAACTGGATTCCCAACATAAAGGTAGCCACTTGTTAGTGTCTTATTAGGAGGCACTAAACTACCTGCACCGATAAACACATCATCTTCTACGATGACGCCATCCATTATAATAGCGCCCATACCAACTAAGATTCGATTGCCTAATTGACAGCCATGAAGCATACACTTGTGACCGACGGTTACATCTTCCCCAATTATTAGCGGATTTCCGTCAGGGTTAGCAGCACTTTTTCGAGTGACATGTAACACGGTCCCATCCTGAACGTTAGTGCGAGGACCAATCGAAATTGAATTGACGTCTCCACGAGCTGCTACAAGTGGCCAAATACTTACATCGCTAGCCAGTGTAATATCTCCGACTAAAATAGCAGAGTTGTCTATATATGTATTTTCACCAATTATTGGATAAGTACCACGATAAGGGCGGGTGTTTTTTATGCTCATAAGGCACCTTGCTGAGTAATTAAATAGAAAGTGAGTATAAAAGTAACATAGCTGATTAATAAAACCACTTTAGAGTACTGTAAGGTAACATAAAAGGTATTGTGCACGCTAAATCATTGAATCAAATATAAGAACTATAATTAAGTGGTGGTTGATGAATAAGGAACAGTTTATATAGCTTGTATGAAAGTTGTGCAAACTAAAATTAGATTATAAATTTCACAAAAAAAGGTTGACCTGACAGTAAAACTGTCTAAAATGCGCCACCAGTTCCAAGGGGTAACCCAAAGAGCTGTTTTGATAAGTT
>CAJXPG010000210.1 GCA_913057925.1 uncultured Colwellia sp.
CCGCCAGCGTTCAATCTGAGCCATGATCAAACTCTTCAATTAAAAATCGTTTGTGATGTGAATCAAGTAAACTTGTTTCAACATCTGCTCAATGAATTCTGTCGTGTTTCTATCTATCCGACTAAAGAAGATAAAAACTACATAAAACGTACTAATCAAATTAATGATTAATACTTATTTTGTGTGACATCATATTAAGCTGTTTTTTGTTATGTTCTTTCCGAAGAAAGAGATAACTATGTAAAATCAACGTTAATGTGAGTGTCCACACAAATTGCATGATAACTAATTGTTAAAGATGCCTACACGAAGTAGGTATGCCGAATCGTTCATGGATGAACGTTTTGTTCGGCGCGAGTTAACAAGCTCATTCGTTGTTAAACCGCTATTTGCTTGAAGCCGGCTAGTAGCCTTGCCTGAAGCAGGATGCGTATAATACGCGCCCGTGTTTTAAAGTCAACATCTTATTTCATTTTTTTGAACTTTCTTTGCAGAAGATTCAAAACCCTACTTTGAGACGTTAAGTCACCTGCTTTGGCCTAAGCCTTGGAAGTTAACTCTTTAAAACAAGCTTCTTAGGTTGCCCCGAAGAAGTGGAGCGCATTATGGCGATTTCTCGCAGTACGTCAACCGTTAAATGCACTTTATTTGCGTAAAGGGGTTTGTTTGCTTTTTATTTATACAAAACGAGCAGGTATGCACCTATTCGGGCTTATATCGATTATTTATTTACACTTATCGCCAAGAAGCACACCAACCTGTAATTAGTTAGGTGAATAAAAAAGTAAAAGCTAACTTTTTGTCATGAATTTTGTTAGTAAAAGAAAGCCGCTATTTCTATTATCGAAGGTTACGTCAGTTATGTTAGGTGTTTGTATACAAGGTAAACTAGTTGATACAAAAAAGCCGCTAGCTAGCTAACGGCTTTTCTTTTCAATATTACTGTCTGGCAGGAATATGAATATAGATGGCGGTGAGGGAGGGATTCGAACCCTCGAAGGCTTGCGCCTTACACGCTTTCCAGGCGTGCTCCTTCGGCCACTCGGACACCTCACCATTTAAAACTGTTTAAAAAAGTTAACGTCCTTTCTACACGACTTACTCTTAAGCTCAAAAGCTAAAACACTAGCAGTGTCAATTCAACTTAATAACTCAAAACTAAAACCAATACTACGCTCTAGCTCGAAGCTGCGCTATGGTAGGAAAAATCCTTTCATAACGCAACAAAATTCAGTTAATGTGGTAACGACTGCTTATTAATACAACAGTAAGTAATTAGGTTACTTGCTTTTGCTAAGTTCGGCATTGAATTTAAGCATGCGATCAAGAGATTTAAGAGCGCCATCACGTAATGACATATCAACGAAAACTTCACGACCTTCTGGATTTAGCAATGCTTGCTCTATTTCATGTAAACCATTCATTGCCATCCAAGGACAGTGAGCACAACTTCTACAAGTTGCACCTTCACCAGCCGTTGGTGCTTCAAAGAATTCTTTGTCTGGGCATAACTGCTGCATTTTATAAAAAATGCCACGGTCAGTAGCAACAACAAACTTTTTGTTTGGCAATTCTTGCGCAGCTTTAATCAACTGGCTAGTTGACCCCACAGCGTCAGCAAGTTCTACAATTTCATAAGGAGATTCAGGATGAACTAAGATTGCAGCATCAGGATGAAGGTGTTTCATGTCCTTTAATGCTTTAGTTTTAAATTCGTCGTGAACAATACAAGCGCCTTGCCACATTAGCATGTCAGCACCTGTTTGCTTTTCAATGTAGGTACCTAAATGACGATCAGGTCCCCAAATGATTTTTTCACCTTGTTCATCTAAATGTTCAACAATTTCTAATGCACATGATGAGGTAACAATCCAATCTGCTCGCGCTTTTACCGCTGTAGAAGTGTTTGCATACACCACTACTGTTCTATCTGGGTGTTGATCACAAAAAGCATTAAACTCTTCAATAGGACAACCTAAATCTAAAGAGCAGGTCGCTTCTAATGTTGGCATCACAACCGTTTTTTCAGGTGTTAAGACTTTTGCCGTTTCTCCCATAAAGCGAACACCAGCAACAATCAAGGTTTCTGCAGGGTGGTTATTACCGAATCGAGCCATTTCTAGTGAATCAGCTACACAACCACCTGTCTCTTCAGCTAGAGCCTGAATTTCTGGATCAGTATAATAATGCGAAACAAGCACAGCATTCTTTTCTTTCAATAAGGCTTTAATACGTGTTTTATATTCTTCACGTTCTACAGCATTTAATGGTGCTGGTTTTTGTGGAAATTGAAAGTCAAAGTCTACGGCTAAATTTGCTTGTGTCATGTGTCATCTCGATGAGTACCTAAAAATCGCGTGAATTATAAGGTATAGAAGATTAAATGTGTACTAAGAATATATCCTAGCTAAGAACAGATTAAGATAATAAATAAAGAAGTATAAAGCAGGTACTACAGACTAATAATTTTACAAGGAATATGCTTGAGGTTTTCAATAGATGTTGCGTAATCAAAAGTGGTCGGTCGTGAAGGATTTGAACCTTCGACAAATTGGTTAAAAGCCAACTGCTCTACCAACTGAGCTAACGACCGTCATTTGTTTGCACTGGGCTACTCGTCCAATGCGGGGCATATAATACTCATAATATTTTTAAGTGCAACAACAATCTTCAGGTTTTTTTAACTTTATTGACTGTTCGAACAAAAAGACAGCAAAACGGAGAACTTAACAACAATTTATCCTATTTTAAACTTTTTAATCTTGGCTGTGCTAATTTCGCTGCGCTTGAATTAGGGTATTCAGCTAGTAGTTTTTGATAAATAGCTTTTGCTTTGCCCGAATTATTTTCTTTTTGTTCAACCATCGCAAGTTTTAACATAGCATCACTACGTTTACTTGAATCTGGATATTGAGTAACAACTAGATCAAACTCTTGACGTGCTTTAGTTAATTCACTCTTATTGAATAACAGCTGTCCTAGCCAATAATGAGCATTCGCCGCATAGCTTGAATTCGGGTATTTTTGATTAAACGCTTCAAATTCAGGAATTGCTTCCTCATAACGCTTATCTTTTAATACCATATTAACAGCACGATCATACGCTTCATTTTCAGTTAAGTTATTACTGTAGTTCACATCACCGCTATTCGCTGGGGCAATAATCGCAGCAGGTACTTGATTTGCTGGTTTTAGTGCTTCAGAAACTCTTCGGTCAAGTTCTTGATACAGCTCACGCTGACGATCTAGTACTTGGCTTAATTGATAAGTGTGAAGTTCAGTGATACCACGTAGTTCATTAACTTCATTTTGCAATTCATCAAGTTGGCGTTGTACGTTAACTTGTGCACGATTACGGGCATCTAACTTACGTTCGAGGCTACCAAGTTGTTCACTTAGACTTGAAGTTGTACCGCTTGCCATTGTGCCAGCAGTTACTTCAATAACAGGAGCAGGTTCTGCTGCTACTGCGATGTTCGCAGCAACAGCAAAGGACATCCCGAATAGAATGCTATTGGGTTTCATTTAAATACCTGATTAGTAAACCAATACTGCACGACGGTTTTTAGCAAACGCGCCTTCACTACGATCTTTAATCATTGGCTTTTCTTCGCCGTAGCTTACAGTGCTAAGTTGTGAAGCTGAAACACCCATGTTTTCAAGGAAAGTTTCAACTGCTTTTGCACGACGCTCGCTTAATGCGATATTGTACTCTGGCGTACCACGTTCATCTGAGTGGCCTTCAATTAATACGTTTACGTTAGCGTTATTATTTAAGAATTTAGCATGTGCTTCTAAAATAGCGGCAAACTCAGCACTTACTGTTGATTTATCAAAATCAAAGTAAACAATATGGTTTGTACGTAATTGGTCAATTTCACGTTGTTTTTGTGCTTTGATGTCCTCAGCTTTTTGCATTGCTGCAACTTTTACGCGTTCAGCTTCGTCACGAGCTTTTTGCTCAGCCATTGCTGCTTCGTTCGTTTGCATTGCCGAAGTATCTTCAGTAGCAGTATCAGATGAACTACAAGCTGATAAAGCCATAATAGGTAAAACAACCGCTAAGGCTTTTACTGTTTTATTGAAACGCATTTTATGTGTCCTTATTATTTACAAATTAAATTACTAATAATTATTATAAAAATGGTGACCACGAAGGAGACTTCACTTCACCATTTAAAGCTGGCAATCTCGCCTTAAACCTTCCATCTACAGAAACTAAGCTCAATACCTGACGGTTATTGTGTAATGTACTATAAATGATCATTCCGCCATTTGGCGAAATGCTTGGAGATTCATCCAAACGTGTTTTTGTTAACACTTGGAAAATCCCTGAATCAAATTCTTGCTTAGCTAAATGGTATTGACCACGTGTACGGTTAACCATAACTAGCTGCTTTCCATCTGGTGTCAATGAACCGCCAAGATTCATTTCACCATCAAATGTTAAGCGTCTTACTTTACCATCGACTAAATTTACGCGATATAGCTGCGCTTTTCCACCCCGTTCTGAACTAAATACTAATGAATTCCCATCAGGTGTCCAACTTGGCTCAGTATCAATAGCCCGATGACGGGTAATTCTGCGTAATTTTTTACTGGCAATGTCCATTACATACAGTTCAGGGTTACCGTCTTTTGATAGTACCATGGCAAGCTGCTTACCATTAGGTGACCATCTCGGCGCACTATTTATTCCATCAAATGACGTAATTAAATTACGCTGCCCTGAATAAATATCGATAACATGGATCTGCGCCTGACGATTTTCAAATGTAACATAAGCCAACTGATTGCCATTTGGGTGCCACGCAGGTGACATTAACGGCTCTTTTGAGCTCAATAATACGTGTTCATTGAAACCATCGTAATCAGCAACGGCAAGTTGATAAGGATATTCGCCTTCGTCACGTACAATAACATAAGAAATTTTAGTTAAGAATGCGCCACGAGTGCCGGTTAACTTTTCATAAACAACATCACTAATACGATGGGCGTAGCGGCGAAATTGGTCACTACCGATTTCAACCGTACTTTCATCTAAGATATGATCTGAAGTTTGAACTAATTCACCATTACTTAGCATCTGTGTTTGGCCGCCAGTTACTTGACCGCGGATCACATCTACTACTGTCTCTTATACACATCTCCGAGCCCACGAGACCGTACTAGATCTCGT
>CAJXPG010000211.1 GCA_913057925.1 uncultured Colwellia sp.
GTAGATCGTCGGCAGCGTCAGATGTGTATAAGAGACAGAGTTAAAGCGCCATTGATGATGGACAGAAGTCTTTGGGAAAAATCAGGTCACTGGGATAAATATGCTGATGGCATGTTTACCACTGAATCTGAAAAGCGCGAATACGCAATTAAACCGATGAACTGTCCAGGTCATGTGCAAATATTTAACCAAGGTTTAAAATCATACCGTGATTTACCATTGCGTATTGCTGAATTTGGTTGTTGTCATCGTAACGAACCTTCAGGTTCATTGCATGGCTTAATGCGTGTACGTGGCTTTACTCAAGATGATGCCCATATCTTTTGTATGGAATCACAAGTGCAAGCTGAAGTAACCAAGTGTATTGAAATGGTTTATGACGTATATGGTTCATTTGGCTTTGAAGATATTGTTGTTAAGTTGTCAACACGTCCAGATAACCGTATCGGTAGTGATGAAATTTGGGATAAAGCTGAAGCAGGTCTTGCGCAAGCCTTAACTGATAGCAATATTAAGTTTGAATACCTACCTGGTGAAGGTGCTTTTTACGGACCTAAAATTGAATTTACTTTAATGGATTGTTTAGGGCGTGCTTGGCAATGTGGTACGGTGCAATTAGATTTTGCCTTACCTGAACGTTTAGGGGCAACTTATGTTGGTGAAGATAACGAGCGATATATTCCTGTAATGATTCACCGAGCAATTTTAGGATCATTAGAGCGCTTCATTGGTATTTTAATTGAAGAGTTCACGGGCAAATTCCCAACGTGGTTATCGCCAATTCAAGCAACAATCATGAATATTACCGATAAACAGGGTGGATATTGTGAAAAAGTTGTTAAAAAACTAAAAGAAAATGGATTTAGAGCAAAACTAGACTTGAGAAATGAGAAGATAGGCTTTAAAATCCGCGAGCACACTTTGAAGCGAGTTCCTTACCTTTTAGTTGTCGGTGACAAAGAAATGGAAGCAGGCGAAATTGCTGTACGAACTCGAAGTGGTGAAGATTTAGGAAAAATGTCTGTTGATGACTTTATTGCTAAATTAACAGATGAAGTTAAAAATCGTCTGTAATTGATAAAAAGTATATTTTTAACAGCATAATCAAAGTAAAATAAATAACGATAGTTAGATTCACTAACTATCGTTGACAATAAATAAACAGCTTAAAAGAGTTCTTTGGAGGAACATGGCTATTAAAGGTGGACAACGAGGCGGTCGTAAAGAACCAGCACATCGTTTAAATGAGTTAATTACTGGTATCCCAGGCGACGAAATCCGTTTGATTAAATTTGACGGCGAAGCTGGTGGCATTGTTACTTTAAATGAAGCAATGGATCAAGCCGAAGACGCTGGTGTGGATCTTGTTGAGATTAGCCCAACTGCTAAACCTCCTGTTTGTCGTGTCATGGATTACGGCAAGTTTCTTTATGAGAAATCTAAAGAACAAAAAGAACAACGCAAAAAGCAGAAACAAATTCAGGTTAAGGAAATTAAATTCCGTCCTGGTACAGATGAAGGCGATTATCAGGTTAAATTACGTAACCTGAAGCGCTTTTTAGAAGGGGGCGATAAAGTGAAAGTTACTTTACGTTTCCGTGGTCGCGAAATGGCCCACCAAGAGCTTGGTTTAGAGCTTTTAACTCGTGTTAAAAACGATTTAGAAGAGTTAACCGTAGTTGAGTTTTTCCCTCGTAGAGCGGAAGGGCGTCAAATGGTGATGGTATTAGCACCAAAAAATAGATAATCCTTGGTTTGAAAAGTAATAAGGAGTCTTAGGACTTTTTATTCACCAACTTTATCTTTACGCTGGTAGTAAAGGCTTGCAAGTAAAATGATTGAGTTATCTTAATTATTTTCGCCCTCGCTACTTAATATTTGGCATATACCTGTGCTTTTAGCATAACGGTATAAATTAAAGAGTTATTAACATGCCTAAAATGAAAACCAATAAAGGTGCTGCGAAGCGCTTTAAAAAAACAGCCTCTGGCTACAAGTTTAAACAAGCTGGCCTTCGTCATATCTTGACTAAGCGTCGTACTAAAGTTAAGCGTCATCTTCGTGCTAAATGCATGATCGCCGCATCTGACATTAAGTCAGTTAAAAAACTTTTACGTCACGGTTAATTAGGAGATATAGAAAATGGCTAGAGTAAAACGTGGTGTACAAGCTCGTGCACGTCACAAAAAGGTTCTAAAGCAAGCTAAAGGTTATTACGGTGCACGTAGTCGTGTTTATCGTGTTGCTTTCCAAGCAGTAACTAAAGCAGGTCAATACGCTTACCGTGACCGTCGTCAACGTAAACGTCAATTCCGTCAGCTTTGGATCGCTCGTATTAACGCAGCAGCTCGTCAAAATGGTTTATCTTACAGCAAATTCATTAATGGTCTTAAAAAGGCTTCTATTGAAATTGATCGTAAGATCCTAGCTGACATCGCAGTATACGATAAAGCAGCATTCACTTTCTTAGTTGAAAAAGCGCAAGCTTCTTTAGCTGCTTAAGTAAAAAGATGAATGTAAGCTCAACTATATCCTAGTTAAGCTTGACAAAAAGGACGCTTAATAGCGTCCTTTTTATTTTCAGCAAAATACTATTTGATTAAAATTATTTAAGGCCCTTACCACTTTAGGTGCCCATCACTAAAGTCATTTTAATTGAGCAGTAATTGAATTAAACCGTCCCCATACCAAGCAGTAAGTTTTCAGAAGGGCTGAAAACAACTGTACATATACAGAGAAAAGAATATGAACCTAGCTGATAAAGTTTTAGCCGTTAATAACGATCTTCCTATCCGTACAGATGCACCTGTACACAGTGGTAAAGTGCGTTCAGTATATTGGTTAACCCAAAATGATAGCCAACGTCTTATTAAAGAGAAAGGCTATGATGTACCCAATGATACTGCACTGGCCATTATGGTTATTAGCGATAGAATTTCAGCGTTTGATTGTATTTGGTCTGGTGAAGGCGATATGCGTGGGGTACCAGGAAAGGGTGCGGCACTTAATGCTATTTCAAATCACTGGTTTAAGCTTTTTAAAGAGCAGGGCTTAGCTGATAGTCATATTCTTGATATTCCACACCCTTTTGTCTGGATAGTTCAAAAAGCAAAACCTGTGATGATTGAAGCTATTTGCCGTCAATATATAACCGGCTCTATGTGGCGTTCATATGCTAAAGGTGAACGTGATTTTTGTGGTATTGAATTACCGGAAGGTTTAGAAAAAGATAGTAAATTAACTCAACTATTACAAACCCCGTCGACTAAAGGGATCTTAGAAGGTATTCCTGGTGTTCCTGCTGTTGATGATGTCAATATCACGCGAAAGAACATCGAAGATAACTTTGCTGCATTTAATTTTAAATCGACAGATGATATAGCACTTTATGAGAAGTTATTAACGGAAGGTTTTGATGTCATATCTGCAGCATTAGCTAAGATTGATCAAGTTTTTGTTGATACTAAATTTGAATTTGGTTATGTGAAGGATGTAGCGGGTAACGACAAGTTAATCTATATGGATGAAGTAGGCACACCAGATTCATCGCGTATTTGGGATGGCGAGCAATACCGTGCTGGTAAAGTGGTTGAAAATTCAAAAGAAGGTTTCCGCCAATTACTGTTAAATCACTTCCCAGACCCTGATATTCTATTAAATAAAGATCGTATGGAAGAGCGCGAAGCATTAGCGCGTGATAATGAATTACCGCTATCTGTGTTGATGGATGTATCAAAAACTTATACTGATATTGCGGAAAAGGTTACAGGTAAAAAGATTGAGCTATCTGATAACCCGAAAGCCGAAATAATTAAGGTTTTACGTGAACAATATCAATTGATTGATTAACTATTGCACTAAGTTAGATAAAGTTAAATTAAAAAGCCCAAACTAAGTTTGGGCTTTTGCTTTTATAGTTCATTGTCTCCAGGCCACTTTAATGCATATTTATTAAAATCAAATAGATTGCTTTCAGGATTTTCTAGCTTAATTAATGTAGCGTTTTTAAACTTAACAAGCGGAAATGCATGTCGTGTCAAAGGGTGCTGCTTCATATACTCTTCATACTCCCCAGAATCGAAAAGGCGCTCTAAGCCTAAAGTTAGCCGCTGTGCTAACGACTGATTACTTGCTTTTACAAAAAAATGCATACTAAGTGGGTATTGAATAATAAGATCTTGGTAAAACATCAGATCTGGAAAACTTTTCTGGAGTAATTTAAGCTCAGCCTGTCCTTCAAAAATACTCAGTGGTAAATAATCACAACGCTTTAACGCAATCATTTGTACCATAGCATCAAAGTGCCCTACACGTGCCACAGGGAGCCCTGAATGCTCTAATATATCGGCGTCAGGCCAGTGTAAACCTTGGCAAGCAATGAGTTGTTTTAAATCATTAACAGAGGTAATGGAAGAAAACTTTGATTTGTCGTTTTGTCGAATAATCATACCTCGCCAACCTAAACCACCTCGAAAGAGCGGAAAGGCAACCTTGTGTAGATCTGACTCTCGAACATGTGAATTACCAGCCCAGACCACATCGTAAAATGCACCAAGGGATAGTAGTTTTAACATTCTTTCTTGTCCTGGATATGGGACAGTATGTAATACTGCGTAACCATATTGGTCCGCGGTATTGATTAAGGCTAAACGAAGCAAGCCGGTAAAATAATCATGGCTTGCATCATCAGGTTTTTGCTTGCCTGTGGTCGTCACAGTGCTGACTGCAAAACATTGCAAACAGACAAGTAATAACAGCGCAATTAAAGCTTTCATTGCTAATTCCTCAATAGGTCATTAGCAATTATAGTTTAAAATAACTGGCTGTAAGTGGTCAAAGAAAGGCTACTTAACCTCAACTCGGGTTAAGAGATAAGCTAAGTAACTAAAATTAATAGCATTAAAATTAGCACTCGGCTCTAGTTTGATAATTTTTCTTAATTCAAGGCAAATTCATTAGCAATAGTTATTCTATTGCTTATCAATTTAACGACGAAGTAAGGAAAAGTAGCTGCTAGAGAGCTATTTATTATCCCGAGCTGAGGTTACTTACCACCTGTCTCTTATACACATCTGACGCTG
>CAJXPG010000212.1 GCA_913057925.1 uncultured Colwellia sp.
TCAACGATCCAACGCTGCTTGATGCAATGCGCTATGGATTATTAATTGGTGGCAAGCGAATGCGCCCCTATTTATCGTATATCACGGGTGAAGCACTGTCTGCAGATATGCATGATATTGATGCGGTTGCAGGTGCTTTAGAGTGTATTCATGCTTATTCATTATTACATGATGATTTACCTGCCATGGATGATGACGATCTAAGACGCGGTAAACCTACTTGTCACAAAGCTTTTGATGAAGCTACTGCCATTTTAGCTGGCGATGCCCTGCAAACCTTAGCCTTTGATATATTAGCAAACCATGACTTTAGCTCAGCAGAAAATAAACCAGCGTTTGCAACACAGGTAAAACTAGTACAACAATTAGTTAAAGCATCGGGTTATCAAGGCATGTGTGGTGGACAAGCATTAGATTTAGCAGCCACAGCAAAGAATATTCCACTATCTGAATTAGAAATATTACATTCTCTAAAAACAGGAGCACTGCTTGAAGCAGCCGTTTTAATGCCTGCAGAGTGTAGTGAACAAGTGACTGAAGAGCACAAGCAAATCTTAAGTGAATATGCGCAACTTATAGGCTTAGCATACCAAGTACAAGATGATATTATCGACTTAACCTCTACCGAGGAAGAGCTTGGCAAGCCAGTTGGCTCCGACTTAGCCGCCAACAAAAGCACTTACCCTGCACTGCTCGGTTTACAAGGTGCGCAGCACAAGGCTGAAAACTTATTGCAACAAGCGCTTCAAGCTTTGGCTAGATTACCTTACAATACTCAATCTTTAGCAGATTTTGCTACGTTTATTGTAAAACGTAGCCACTAAAAACTCAGAACAAAGGGATCATTTGATTTCTCACTGTAATCTGTCGAAATATAATTAATACCAATAGATAAACTATGACTACAAACCTTGCTGATTATCCACTACTTTCTCAAATTAACGTGCCTGAAGACTTACGTGCTATGCCACAAGATGTCTTACCACGCGTTAGTAAAGAATTACGTAGTTTCTTATTAAACTCAGTCAGTAAAAGTAGCGGACATTTTGCCTCTGGCCTTGGCACAATAGAACTTACTGTCGCCTTGCATTATGTTTATAACACACCATTTGATCACCTTATTTGGGATGTAGGCCATCAAGCCTATCCGCACAAAATTTTAACCGGTCGTCGAGATAAACTGCATACCATTCGTCAAAAAGACGGCTTGCACCCATTCCCATGGCGTGAAGAAAGTAAATATGATGTGTTAAGTGTTGGTCACTCAAGTACTTCAATTTCTGCGGCACTAGGACTATCAGTTGCCGCTGAAAAGGAAGCAAAAAACCGTAAAACTGTTGCGGTTATTGGTGATGGTGCAATGACTGCAGGTATGGCGTTTGAAGCATTGAACCACGCCGGAGACATTAATAAAGATATGCTGATTATCTTAAATGATAACGAAATGTCTATTTCTCAAAACGTTGGTGCATTAAACAATCATTTTGCCAAAATGCTCTCGGGAAGCCTTTACACAGGTCTACGTGAAGGTGGTAAAAAGATTTTAGGTAATATTCCACCAATTAAAGAATTAGCAAGCCGCGCTGAAGAGCACCTCAAAGGCATGGTCGTACCAAGTACTTTCTTTGAAGAGCTAGGCTTTAATTATATTGGCCCTATCGATGGTCATGATGTTAATGGTTTAGTTGATACTATTAGTAATATGCGCAACCTGAAAGGTCCACAAATACTGCATATTGCCACCAAAAAAGGTAAAGGCTACGAAGCTGCCGAGCAAGACCCTATTAAATATCACGCGGTACCTAAATTTAATCCCGCTGATACTAATTTACCTAAGGCTAAACCGAGTTTACCTAGTTATTCAAAAATCTTTGGCGACTGGCTATGTAAAACAGCCGAAGTCGATGACAAGTTAGTCGCGGTTACACCTGCGATGGCTGAAGGCTCGGGTATGGTTGAATTTAGCCAACGCTTCCCAGAGCAATACTTTGATGTCGCTATCGCTGAGCAGCATGCGGTAACCTATGCTGGTGGACTTGCCATTGGTGGTCAAAAACCTGTAGTAGCAATATACTCTAGCTTTTTACAGCGTGGTTACGATCAATACATCCACGACATTGCTATTCAAAACCTACCGGTGATGTTTGCCGTTGATCGTGCTGGTATCGTTGGCGCTGATGGTGCTACTCATCAAGGTGTTTTTGATTTAAGTTATCTACGTTGTATTCCTAATACCGTGATTATGGCGCCGTCAGATGAACGTGAATGTCAGCTAATGCTTAATACAGGCCATCAGCATAATGGCCCGAGTATAGTCCGCTACCCTCGTGGTAATGGTACCGGCGCTGAATTACCCGCTGTCGATGAAGTGATAGAAATCGGTAAAGCCCGACAAGTATTAACCGGTGACAAAATTGCCATATTAAGCTTTGGTACTATGCTCGCTGAAGCACAAATAGCAGCAAAAGAGCTAAATGCCAGTTTAGTTGATATGCGCTTTGTTAAGCCGCTTGATGAGTCAGTAATTAATGAAATGTTCGATAAACACGAGCTGCTAGTAACCATTGAAGATAATGCCATTGCTGGTGGTGCTGGCTCTGGTGTTAATGAATTCTTACTCGCCCAAGGTAAAGCCGTCAGAGTGCTAAACATTGGTGTTAAAGACCACTTCGTTAAGCATGGTACACAACCAGAGATCCATAGCGAATTAGAACTTGATGCTGCAGGACTTCTTAAACAGATTAACGCCTTTGTTAGTTAACCACAATTTAGCTTAGGTAAAGTTATTTAATTTCGTTTAAGCAATAAAAAAGGATAATGAAGTCACTTCATTATCCTTTTTTATTGGGTAGTAAACCTTGGCAGTTTACTCAGACTTAATTTTATAGATTAGTAACATCTATTTTGTTTTTCAGATTCTCTTCAAGCGCGGCTTTCTTTTCGCGCTCTTGTCTTTTCTCACATGGGTTATCGCAGTTACAAGCCTTTTCAATACCAACACTTGCCAAGCCACCACAACTTCCAGACAACGTTCTATTCTGTACAATATAACCAATTGCCATCGCAGTACCGATAACAAGGAAAAAACCAAAGGTTATTAGGAAAATCATCATAATGTTTGCTCTCTACAACTTTTACAAAAACAGTCAATGCTCTGGACACGAATCATTGAAATAAATATTTAGCTCTTCACGTCAGTAAAGAGCATTGTTTGCTTTCTATTTTAAGAATTGCTTAAATTTTACCGTAAATTGCTCATCAAAGCCATTTTCAGTTTTTGCAATAAACAAGGCTGCAATGTCATTGTCGATAGCGAATTGCATCCCTTGTTCAATACCCATCACCATTAACGCCGTAGAAAGACCATCAGCTGTCATTGACGATGGATGAATAACAGTAACCGATACTAAATTATGATTTATCGGCTTGCCTGTAGCGGGATCAATAATATGTGAAAAACGTCTACCATCGGCTTCAAAATAGTTACGGTAATCACCTGAGGTTGCCATGGCGTTATCTTTAGGAACAATAAATTGTTGGACACTGCGTTCAGTTGTTAATGGCTTTTCAATAGCAACAACCCACAACTCTCCAGTGCTTTTAAAGCCGCTGAGACGCAATTCTCCGCCTATTTCGACTAAATAGTTGGTAAAGCCATTCGCTTCAATCAATTCAGCTATTACATCAACACCATAGCCTTTGGCGATAGTTGATAAGTCCACGTAAAGCTCTGGCACTTTTTTCGATAACTGATTGCCTGCAAGTACCAGATTTGCCAAACCGATTTTTTCTTTAGTAGCAGCTAATACTTCAGCACTTGGCACTTTTTCAGGACGTTGCTCAGGACCAAAGCCCCAAAGGTTAACTAAAGGACCAACAGTAACATCAAGTTTTCCTCCGGTTAGCTCACCAAGTCTAATGGATTCAGCTAAAACCCGAGAGAAGCCCGGTGAAATTTCAACAGCCTGCGTTGAAGCTTGCTGATTGAACTGCGATATTTCTGAGCTAGGAATATAGGTCGACATTTCTTGGTTAATTTGTTTTAAGCTCGCATCAATTTTATCTTGCAGCTTGAGTGCTTTAAGTTGCTCTACAGTCGCCACAACTTTGATATTGTATGTCGTCCCCATCGTTCGCCCCTGAAGCAACACTTCGGTTTTATCTGACGGATTACTTGGGAAGCAAGCGGAGAGTGTTAACGCTAAAGCGGTTAACAATACAAGTTTAAGTGTATTCATTAGGATTCCAAAAATTATTATTTATATCGATATATTTTTATTAAGCGTTTTGGTGTTGAAATCCGTGGATTCGCGCCATGACAACGCAGGAATAACAACTGAGAGCCAAACCCTAGCCGATAACAATGTCATATCCGAAGTCACTTGTCGGATATCTCAATTACCTAAAATATATTGATATAAATAACGCTTTATAAGTAGTTCTTCAAAAGTCATTTTTTAAAAAGAATAAAGACGACCGAGGTCGCCTTTATTTTAATAACATAGGAGTTATATTCTTTATTTAAGTGATTAGTTTTGATTTGTTAACAAGGCGGAAGCGCGGAGTTGACGCTAGTCAATGAGCACTTCCAACGATGTTAACGGAGTAAAACTTCGCTTAAATATGAATATTAGCCACCAAAGTCATCTAACATGATGTTCTCGTCTTCTACACCAAGATCTTTAAGCATGCCGATAACAGCTTGGTTCATCATTGGTGGACCACACATGTAGTATTCACAATCTTCTGGAGCATCATGGTCTTTCAAGTATTCTTCGAAAAGAACGTTATGAATGAAACCAGTTAAGCCTTCCCAGTTATCTTCAGGTTGTGGGTCTGAAAGTGCAACATGCCATTGGAAGTTATCATTATCAGCCGCTAAACCGTTATAATCATCTTCATAGAACATTTCACGTTTCGAGCGTGCACCATACCAGAAACTCATCTTACGCTTAGATTTTAAACGCTTAAGTTGATCAAAGATATGTGAACGCATTGGCGCCATACCAGCACCACCACCGATAAATACCATTT
>CAJXPG010000213.1 GCA_913057925.1 uncultured Colwellia sp.
CAAAAGTATGATGAGTATCGTTTTGCTGCACAGGCTATTAACACCGCAGTAAATGAACATCTGTGGCATGGTCAATGGTTTGCTCGCGGTATTACTGATAACGGTCGTGTTTTTGGCACCGAGGCAGATGAAGAAGGTAAAATATTTTTAAACCCGCAAAGTTGGGCCATGCTCAGTGGCGCTGCCAGTGATAATCAGCAAGCTGAAATGATTGCTGCCGTTTCAAAGCACTTAGTTACACCACAAGGCACTATGATGCTTGCACCGAGTTACACCCAAATGGTGGAAGATATTGGTCGAGTCACTCAGAAGCACCCAGGGGTTTCTGAAAATGGCTCTGTTTATAATCATGCGGCGATATTTTATGTCTATGCGCTTTATCAGGCAGGAGAAAATAACCTTGCCTTTGAACTGCTCAATAAAATGTTGCCATCTCTTGATAATGCACAAGTAACAGGGCAACTGCCTATTTATGTACCTAATTATTATCGCGGTGCTTATCATCAGTTTCCTAAGCAAGCAGGTCGTTCAAGTCACTTGTTTAATACTGGCACCATTTCTTGGTTATATCGCTGTCTAGTCGAAGAGTTATGTGGTTTAAAAGGTTGTGTCAGTGGCTTAAAAGTCGCTCCTAAGTTGCCATCACACTTATCCAAACTATCAGGTCAACGCCAGTTCAGAGGAGCAAGCATTGACTTTTTGATTGAGCAGACACGCGACCTTTCTGTGGTAGAAATCTTACTTGATAAGCGTGTTGTCTCGGGCAATGTACTGACTAATTTGCAAAAAGGTCAAAAATATCAACTGTATGTCAGGCTGCCTCAAGATGGTTAAGAATATCAATATACTTAATAAACAAAAACCGCTGACGCCGATGCTTTTTATCATTATGGGGGTTAGCGGCACAGGAAAGTCCAGTGTAGCCATTGATTTAGCAGATGAGCTGTCAATAATTTATGTTGACGCCGATGATTTTCATAGTGAACAAGCAAAACAACACATGGCCGACAATAAACCCCTGACGGATGACATGAGAAAGCCTTGGCTTGCGGCAATCTTGCAGCATTTACAATCGCTTTATCAACAAGGAAAATCTGTGGTTTTAGCGTATTCAGGGTTAAAGTCAGCACACCGAGCGCTATTTAGAAACTTGGCTTTTACTTGCCACTTTTTTTGTTTAATTGGTGATAAGCAATTAATCGCTAAGCGCATGTCTCAACGAGACAATCATTTCTTTTCTGCGGACTTACTTGATAGTCAGTTTGCAGCGATGGAGTTTCCTAATAAAGATGAAGTCGATGTCAGCCTAGTTGATATCGATAGAGCGTTTAACTTGCTCGCAGCTGAAATTCATACACTAACCGAGAAAATAATAGAGAAGGCAAACCATGAACAGAGTTTTTAATT
This sequence comes from uncultured Colwellia sp., assembly GCA_913057925.1. GTDB lineage: Bacteria > Pseudomonadota > Gammaproteobacteria > Enterobacterales > Alteromonadaceae > Colwellia. The sequence goes on from CAJXPG010000213.1 coordinate 1,408, forward strand.
TTTTGTCGATACTAATCATTAGTATTACTAGCAATGCTCATGCACTTGACAAAGGTGACATTGAAAAACGACCACTGACAGCTAAGCAAGTGATAGGGGATATCAGGATAAATGGTCTCGCGGACGATACCAGTTGGCAGCGAGCAACGTGGCAGCCAATTGATAAATTAATTTTAGGGGACATGCCAAGCAAAGCCGACTTTTCTGGTCGCTTTAAAGTGATGTGGGACGCGCAGCAATTATACCTATTGGTTGAAATTACCGATGATATTTTGTTTGATCAACATGCCGACCCTCGTCATTTATATTGGGATGATGACTGCTTAGAAATCTTTATTGATGAAGATGCCTCTGGTGGTAACCATCAATTCAATTACAACGCTTTTGCTTACCATGTTGCGCTTGATAATCAGTCGGTAGATATTGGAGAGAAAAATGCCGATGGCTCCGATAATTTTGTTTTGTTAAATGATCATATAACGAGTTCATGGCGACGCAGTGAAACTTCGCCGAACAAAGTTATTTGGGAAATGTCCGTGAGGGTTTATAACGATAGCTTTTCTTTAGACACTCCTTTAGGTGAAAAACCGTCCCAGCCAGTGAGTTTATTTGCCGGTAAGGTGCTTGGATTTATGCTGGCCTATTGCGATAACGATGGTAGTAAAGAGCGTGAGCACTTTATTGGCTCTGTCGATATTGAAGCGGTTAATGGCAATAAAAATTTAGGCTACATTACCGCGGATGTTTTCCAAAAACTAACGTTAGTCAACTAGTTTCTCTACGTTAATTACAGTGCCAAATTAATATTGTTGTAAAAAAGTGCAAAACCATATGCCTTCATAAAGTCTTTTGTAAACAATTGGTTGTCCTGTTTGTTGTAAGTACTAATACCTGTTTTCATAAATATGAACGTTCAAATTCAGGCTGTTTTTCAAGTAGAGACGAACCCCTTAATCGTTATTGCTAACGTGAGCTAGCTCGCAAAGAGCAATAACGATTATAAAAATATTCAGCCTGATTATTGAGCCTTATTTAGCTAACTAAATATCGCTCATAAGTTAGGTGGAAATATTCAAGGGGATAACATAAATGAACAGTAAAAAAACTGCATTGTGCGCACAGCGTTTAGGCACTAACAAAAACAATACCTTTAAATATTCACTAATAGCTTCAGCCATTATTGGTTTAAGTTCTGCATCAGTATTTGCCGCAGAGGCAGAAAAAGATAAAACAGCCAAGGCGAAAGAAGAAACCATTGAAGTTATTGAAGTTAAAGGTCAACGCGGTAACTTAGTTTCGGCACAAAATATGAAAATGAATGCTGATACCGTTATGGATGCCATCTCTTCAGAAGACATGGGCTCAATGCCAGACAGAAGTGTATTAGAAGCAATTTCTCGTATGCCAGGTGTTGCTATTGAACGATTTTCTGCTGCAGATGATCCAGATCATTTCGGTGTTGAAGGTGGTGGTGTGGTTGTTCGTGGTTTAACCCATGTACGTAGTGAGTTTAACGGTCGAGACAGCTTTTCAGCCGACTCTGGTCGTGGCTTAAGTTTTGAAGATGTATCACCTGAACTGATGGGCTCAGTGGAAGTCTTTAAAAACCAAACTGCCGATATGATTGAAGGCGGTATTGCCGGTACGGTAAACCTTAATACCCGAAAGGCGTTTGACTCTGATGGTCGTGTTTTTGCTTTTTCAGCGGATGCGACTTATACCGATATGCGAGAGGAGGTATCACCAACTTTTTCAGGCTTATACAGTGATATATTTACCCTCGATTCTGGTCGTTTAGGTTTTTTAGTTAACTATTCAAATTCCAATATTAAAGTTGAGTCTAACGGCACACAAGTGGGCCGTTATGAAGAGCAAGAATATCAGGGTGCTAATGGCCAAGCCTTATTTGTGCCACAATCAGCCCGTCTAAGTAAAAAACAAGATGATCGAGACCGCGAAGGTTTTGCTACGTCATTGCAGTGGGAAAATACCGATAAAACCATTCTACTTACCGGTGAGTATATTCGCTCAGACGCGAGCTTAATTTGGCATGAAAATGCCATTGAGTATGCAGATGATCAAAACCCGATGTTACCAGTGGAAGGCACGAGTTTCGAATTTGACGAAAACGGATACTTTGAAAGTGGTGTAATTACTTCTGAAGCAGGCTGGCGTGGTGATGGTGCACCATCACGATACGGTATGCAACATGCCATGGTAACACGTATTAGAGATGAAGAATCTACCGTTAACGACTACAGTTTTAACGTTAAATTTACCCCGAACGATAGCTGGGCGGTTAATTTTGATGTGCAATATGTTGATTCAACTATGTACATTGAAGATATCTCAGTAGCAGGTGCAACACGTGCGGTTGTTGGTATGGACCTTAGAGGCAGTGGTTTACCGGATATTACCTTCCATGATCCTGCTTATGACGGTCAAGCGGATTATGTGCCAGGGACACCATTTACTGATACCAGTACTAATTTCTGGCGAAATGTCATGGACCATATTTCTGATAATGAAGGAACTGAATTTGCCACTCAAGCCGATGCTGAATATACCTTTGATGAAGGTATTGTTAAGTCAGTGCAGTTTGGTGCGCGTTACTCAGATCGTCAACAAACAACAAGACAATCTGCGTGGAACTGGGCGGTATTATCAGAAGGTTGGGCTGGCGGCAATGTTTGGTATGAAGATGTTGATGTGCCTTATGATGAAGTAAGCTTTGATAACTTTGCCCGTGGTGGCGTTTTAAATGTAGAAGGTGGCAACAACTTCTTATTCCCGTCGGCTGCCATGGTTAACGACTATGAAAACTTACCTGATGCGGTTGCAGATGCAAAAGCGGTTGACTGGGGCTGGAGTCCACTTGCCGAACGTGATGGTGCAATGGGTAATTTTGTTAACAATGAAATAAACGAAACAGAAGAAATTAGCACTGCCGCTTATTTGAAAGTTAACTTTGAAGGTGACATTGCAGGATTAGACTATAGCGCTAACATTGGCATGCGTTATGTTAAATTAGAAAATGACACGCATGGCTTTTTAAGTTTCCCTGATGATGCGCCAAATGATCCTAATGATCCAACTGACATCGGCAACGTGTTAGATGCAGAGCAAGCAGCCTTTGGTAATGCAGGTTTTGAAGAAATGGTTGCATCTAGCGAGTACAGTAATGTCTTGCCAAGTGTAAACTTTAAACTGAACCTTACTGATGAATTACTGATGCGTGTTGCTTTTTCTGAAGCCATTGCCTTGCCTTCTTTAGGTCATTTGCGTAATTACGTTGGCATCGGCGGCCAAGATATGGAAGTTACTTATGACACTAATGTTCCGCCAGGTGATGAGCCGGTTCCAGTGTATGCAAAGTATGATCGTTATACGGCAAGCTCTGGTAACCCGTACTTAAAGCCAATGGAGTCATATAACTATGATTTATCTTTGGAGTGGTACTTTGCCGAAGCAGGTTCACTAACAACATCATTGTTTTATAAAGACTTAAGTAACTACTTTATTAATGGTGTGACAGTTCGTGATTATACCAATAACGGTGTTACTCAGCAGGTTGAGGTCTCTGGTGCAACCAACGGCGATGAAGGTAGCATTTCTGGTAT
>CAJXPG010000214.1 GCA_913057925.1 uncultured Colwellia sp.
GATTAGCGTAATGAAAAGAACATTTCAACCTAGCGTACTAAAGCGTAAGCGTAACCACGGATTCCGTGCTCGCATGGCAACTAAAAATGGCCGTGCTGTTATAGCTCGTCGCCGTGCCAAAGGCCGTGCAAGCCTTAGCGCATAATATCAAATCTTGTTTACAATTTTTGATATAAGGTAACCAGACTATGGTTACTTACAAATTTAATCGGGAGTCACGTTTGTTGACTCCCGGTCATTTTCAAGCGGTTTTTTCTAAACCTGTCCGCTTTGGCTCTCGCCACTTCACAATTCTAATTACTTCAAAACCTCATACTCTCGTTACTGATAAAAATAATTCTATTGCCAAAAACCGTTTAGGCTTAGCTATTGCTAAAAAACGAGTAAAACTTGCTGTGCAACGAAATCGCATCAAGAGACAAGTAAGAGAAAGCTTCCGCCTAAATCAACATAATTTACCCGCGATAGATATGGTCGTTATGGTAAAATCCGGTATAGATCAGCTTGATAATAAAGCGATAAACCAAGAGTTGGAAAAAATATGGCGAAAAATAATTCAACGCCACAAGTAATTATCATCTCTGTAATCAGAGGTTATCAACGTTTTTTAAGTCCATTACTCGGATCAAATTGCCGCTTTTCTCCTACGTGCTCATCCTATGCAATTGAAGCAGTGACTCGCTTTGGTGTGATAAAAGGTAGTTGGTTGGCAAGCAAGCGCATTTTAAGATGTCATCCACTCAATAAAGGTGGAGAAGACCCAGTTCCACCTATTAAAAAGAATAAATAACCTACCTAGACTAAAAGATGGTTGGTTAACACGCTAACGTATACTAAAATGCCACGCACTTATCGTATTTAAAATTATGCAGAGGAAAATAATCCCCTGCCAACACAAAAAGAGAAGTAAATTTTATGGAATCCCAACGCAGTCTACTATTTATTGCGCTTATGGTTGTTACCTACTTACTATTTAGTCAATGGCAACAGCAAAATGCTCCAGTTACTGAGCAAACAAGTATTAGCCAAGCTCAACCTGGTGAAGTTGCCAACGCAGATTTTGTCCCTGAATCTTCAGATGCACAAGTAAGTTCGATAAAAACGACTGAAACTTCTGCCAAATTAATAAGTGTAACTACTGACACATTTAACTTAAAAATTAATAGTCAAGGTGGTGATATTGTTGAAGTAAAACTGCTTAATTATGATACTGAGCAAGGCAATGGTATTCCATATACTGTTATGCAAAACGGTAATCAAAAATATATTGCTCAAAGTGGTTTAACTGGCGCTAACGGCATAGACCGCATTATTAAAGGTCGCCCTGTTTATAGCAGTGAAAAAAGCAACTATGAATTAACAAATGATAATTTATCTATTGATTTAGTATTTCATGACGTTAGCGGTATGTCAGTTACAAAACGCTTTACCTTCAATAAAGGCAGCTACAGCGTTGATGTTGAATATTTAATTGATAACAACACTGCAAATAGCGTTTCTGTACAAATGTATGGCCAATTAAAACAATCTACTGTGGTAGCAACAGGTGGCGGCATGTTACCTACATACCGTGGTGCTGCATACTCGACAACTGAAGAGCGTTACGAAAAATACGACTTTGATGACATTCAAGAAGCCAACTTAACCAAAGCAACTGCGGGTGGTTGGGTTGCTATGTTAGAACATTATTTCGTATCAGCTTGGGTACCAAGAGCTGAAGATAGTAACCAAATATACACCACTTACAGCAGTAATTATGAAGCAGTCATTGGTTTTAAAGCTCCTGCAGTCATTATTGATGCCGGTCAACAAGGTTCAACATCAGCAATCTTTTATGTTGGTCCTAAGGATCAAGAAGTTTTAGAAAACATTGCACCAAGCTTAGATTTAACCATTGATTACGGCTTCTTATTTATGATTAGCCAGCCTTTATTCTGGTTATTAATATCGATTCAAAGCTTTGTTGGCAACTGGGGTGTCGCAATTATTATTATCACCTTAATTGTAAAAGGTGTGATGTACCCATTAACCAAAGCGCAATATACCTCTATGGCTAAAATGCGCGATTTAGCACCAAAAATGGCACAATTAAAAGAACGTTTTGGTGACGATAGACAGAAAATGTCGCAAGCAACCATGGAAATGTACCGCAAAGAGAAAGTAAACCCTGCGGGCGGTTGTTTACCATTGTTACTACAAATGCCAATTTTCTTAGCACTTTACTGGGTGTTCTTAGAAAGTGTCGAGTTACGTCATGCGCCGTTCATCTTCTGGATTCAAGATTTATCAGCAATGGACCCATTCTTTGTACTACCTATTTTAATGGGCGCAAGTATGTATGTAATGCAAAAAATGCAGCCGATGACTATTCAAGATCCAATGCAACAAAAGATCATGCAATACATGCCGGTAGTATTCTCAATCTTTATGGCATGGTTCCCATCAGGTCTAGTACTTTACTGGTTTATCAGTAACGTAGTATCGATTGTGCAAATGAAAGTTATTTTTGCTGGTATTGCCAAACAAAAAGAAGCGAAAGCCGCTTAATATCAAGATAAAATCATAATTTGAAAAGGCGATTACAGTGTTCTGTAATCGCCTTTTTTGTTTTATCCAGACAAGTTTTAGGCATTTACCATGTAAATAAAGTAAAATAGCGAACAATCAAATATCAACTTAATTACCTTGCTATGACTTCAGTTTCTCAAACTACCACAATCGCCGCACAAGCTACCGCACCAGGACGTGGTGGCGTTGGAATTATTCGTGTTTCAGGCCCAGAGGCTAAAAACGTTGCCCAAGCAATTTTAGGTAAGGTACCGGAAGTAAGAAAAGCCGAATATCTATCATTTACCGATGCGAATGAAAATAACGCACAAGTATTAGACCAAGGCATCGCACTATTTTTTCAAGCACCTAACTCCTTCACCGGTGAAGATGTCATTGAGTTTCAAGGCCATGGTGGCCCTGTTATTTTAGACATGCTGCTAAAAGCAATTTTGTCACTACCCAAAGTTGTGATGGCAAAACCTGGAGAATTTAGCGAACAAGCTTTTTTAAATGACAAACTCGATTTAACGCAAGCAGAAGCCATTGCCGATTTAATTAATTCAAGTTCAGAGCAAGCAGCGCGCTCTGCCCTACACTCTTTGCAAGGTGACTTTTCTAGACTTGTTCATGACATGGTAGAAAGCATTATCCACTTACGCATGTACGTTGAAGCCGCTATTGATTTTCCAGAAGAAGAAATTGATTTTCTCGCTGATAAAAAAGTCGTTACTGACTTAAAAGCCATCATCAGCCAAGTTGAAGATGTACGTAAACAAGCACAGCAAGGCTGCATTATCAGAGAAGGTATGCGCGTGGTTATTGCCGGACGTCCTAATGCAGGTAAATCAAGCTTATTAAACGCCTTAAGTGGCAAGCAGAGCGCCATAGTGACCGATATAGCAGGCACTACCCGTGATGTCTTAGCAGAGCAAATCCATATTGATGGCATGCCATTACATATCATTGATACCGCTGGTTTACGTGAAAGTGATGATGTTGTTGAACAAATAGGTATTGAACGTGCTTGGCAAGAGATCAACCAAGCTGATCGTGTATTACTTATGGTTGATGCCAGTGAAGATCACAGCGTACTAGAAGATGAACAAGATATTAAAAATTACTATCCTGAGTTCTTTGAAAAGTTGCCTGACAATATAGGCCTAACACTCGTTAGAAATAAAGCCGATAAAACTCAAGCGACCACTGGATTTAGTGAGTTTACTGATAATAATAATAAGCAGCACAGTATTATTACTTTATCCGCTAAAACTGGAGATGGTGTAGATAGCTTAAAAGATCATTTAAAAGCCATTATGGGCTATCAGGGCAGCACTGAAGGCGGATTTATGGCAAGAAGACGCCATTTAGTAGCGCTCGAGAACACTCACCAGCACTTACTAACAGGACTTGAACAGCTAGAGTCTTATGTAGCAGGTGAAATACTGGCAGAAGAATTACGTATTTGTCAGCAAGAGTTAGATCAAATTACTGGTGAATTTACCAGTGACGATCTTTTAGGAAAGATCTTTAGCTCATTTTGTATTGGTAAATAGATTTTTGCAATCTCAGTAAATAAAAAAGCAGCTTAACGGCTAAGTTAGGCTGCTTTACATAAAACCACTAAAAGTTGTTACTGCTGCGTACCTATAAGCATCTCATCAAGTGGTCGACAATATTTCTCAATCGCCATATGATTTAAACCATTGCCGCCAATTGTGTTAGAAGCTTGAATGCGACTAGCTATTAAAATAGTTTTATTAATATTCTCACTACCGACAAGATCAGCAATAACATCCCTCATGTTTTCCGCTTCTCCAGACTTAAAAAGCTCTGTACTACCTCTTTGATTGGCAACGTAACAATGAGCAACTTCCTAGGCTAGCTCTTTTTTAGAGAGTTCAGCCATGGCAGAGGCACTAATAGCTGTACTCAATGGTAATAAAAGCGTATAGATAATTTTATTTTTCATAATAAAGCTCCTTTTAGCTATTTAACTACTAACCTTTGCAAGCTTGGCATCTAAAGAAGGACAATATTTCTTCATCACTTTTTTGCCACTCTTTGTCGGTGCATAGGCGCCAGGTGTACCTGTTGAGCGCTGTCGTTGAATACGATCAGCAATTTGGATCATCTTATTAACGTCGCCGCCACCAACAAGATCGCCAATCACCACTTTCAATTGCTCGGCCTTACCTGATTTGTAATCGTCACTTGCTGCTCTTTGATGACCGACATAGCAGTGAGCAACCTCTTGCGCTAAGTCTTCTTTTGAAAGTTCCGCCATGGCAGCTGTACTAAGAGCCGTGCTCAAAGGTAATAAAAGCGTGTATATAATTTTGTTTTTCATAATAAAGATCCTTTTCTAATTAAATAACGAGATCAATCTCATTATTAATATTTATAATATCAGCAAGTTAAAACTTTACCTGTCTCTTATACACATCTCCGAGCCCAC
>CAJXPG010000215.1 GCA_913057925.1 uncultured Colwellia sp.
GTCGGCAGCGTCAGATGTGTATAAGAGACAGTCCCTGCGTTTAGCAGAGCAAGACGTTGTAAATTTTCTTTTGCTTGTATAATGTTTCCTTGCTTAAAGTTGAGCTTAGCAAGACCAATAAAACCCGCTTTGGTATTTAATCTAATAGCCTGATAAAACCACATTTTAGCTTTACCTGTATACAGGCCGCCCTTTTCTCTGCCGGCAAGTTTAAAGTAATATTTACCTAAGGAGATTGCGGCAACACCGTCATATTTTGCGAGTTTACGAGATAAGGTTAACCACCTTGATTCAGTGATCCCCTGCTCATTTACCGCAACTTTCAATGCTTCAACATTATCCATTTTAACAGCATAGTTAAATTGATTTTCGTTAAAGCGACCACTTAAGACTTTATCTGTTAAATAGTTAGATAAAAAAAATGAGCTCGATGACAATAATGTCAGCGAACTCATCATAACAATCACTTTATAAAGCCTTGTAATGCTCATTGGTTACTTTAACTAGCCTAATCTGATGATCAACAGTTGCAATACGTTACTGCTTTGGTTGAACATTAATCGCAGTTTGGGTACGCATTAAATCAAGTTCCAATTTGGCATATCTGTGTTCAACGAATTCATAAACATTAGTACTTAACGCAAGTTTAAAGAAATTAGCCGCACTCGCGCCATGTCCCATAATTTGATTATATTTACCTAGGTAGAAATATGCTTCGCATAAACGTTCTGTTAGTTCTTTGTTAGAGCGAACATTTTTAGTTAAGGTTGTAACGAATTCTTTTTGAGATATATCACCTAAGTAAAGCTTAATAACTTGTTTTGCCCAAGTTCTGTCATCAACTAATTCCGCTCGTTGCTTTAGAGAGTATTTCGCGGCAATCGGGTCAACTTCAAATTCAGTTAAAAATAACCATAATAAGCGATACGGATCATCTTGTTGTTTCTGATGGAAGGCTTGAAAGTCTTTTGAAGCGAGCTGTGGTCTAGAGCCATAATAAAGTGCAATGCCTCTATTTAAATATGCATATTCATGACCTGGTGTTAACTCTAAGGCAGAATCAAACTTTTCATAAGCTTGGGCAAACTCTTGCAGTTGGGTATAGTGAATACCTAAAAAATTATAAGCATCGGTTAAGTCAGGTTTTAATTTTAACGCATGAGAAAAGTCAAAACGTGCTAATGAACGTAAGCCAACACTGTCATACAAAACACCTCGATCATAAAATAATTGCGCTCTTTGCTCATCAGTTATTTGTGCCCGGTTAATAACCTCTGTCAGTCTTGCGATGGCAACTTCACTTTTAAAGTTAACCGCTAACGGCTCAGCAATCACTAAGTTATTAATAGACGGCGTTTCACTCGCGTTGTGCCCAGTTGATGATGCACATCCTTGGGTTAATAATACGCTGCAAAGAACTATGGTAAGAAAAATGGCTTTGATAACAGAATGCACAGAAATGCCTTATTTTTAAATAACTTCAACGATAATGATTTCATTATAAACAAAAAAGGAGCCATGTGGCTCCTTTTTACTTAATGAAATGTAAAAGTTTTTGTATTACTTATTAAATAAAGTTAACAAGTAATCAGCAACAATTACTCAGCTGCAGGTGCTTCTTCTGCTGCTGGTTTTTCTAAAGCTTCTTTGATGCTAAGACGTACACGGCCTTGACGATCAACTTCTAGTACTTTAACTTTCACTTCTTGACCTTCAGATAACACGTCGCTTACGTTGTTAACGCGCTCTTCTGAGATTTGTGAAATGTGTACTAAACCGTCTTTACCAGGTAGTACGTTAACAAAAGCACCAAAATCTACGATACGTACTACTTTACCAGTGTAAAGTGTACCTACTTCAATTTCAGCTGTTAAAGACTTGATTCTATCGATAGCATCTTGTGCTTGCTCACCAGAAGTTGCAGCAATTTTAACTGTACCGTCATCTTCAATCTCAATAGTAGTACCGGTTTCTTCAGTAAGTTGACGGATTGTAGCGCCACCTTTACCAATGATGTCACGGATTTTATCTTGAGAAACTTTCATAGTATGAATGCGAGGAGCAAACTCAGAAATCTCTTCACGTGCGCCACCGATTGCTTCATCCATTACAGATAAAATGTGAGTACGTGCTGCTTTTGCTTGGTTTAAAGCAATTTGCATGATTTCTTGAGTGATACCTTCAATCTTGATATCCATTTGAAGTGCTGTAATACCACCAGTCGTACCAGCCACTTTAAAGTCCATGTCACCTAAGTGATCTTCATCACCTAAGATGTCAGAAAGAACAACGAATTTTTCGCCTTCTTTAACTAGACCCATTGCAATACCAGCAACAGAAGCTTTGATTGGAACACCGGCATCCATTAGTGCTAATGAAGTACCACATACTGAAGCCATTGAAGATGAACCATTTGATTCAGTGATTTCAGAAACAACACGTACTGCGTACGGGAATTCTTCAATCGTTGGCATAACAGCTAACATACCACGTTTAGCTAAACGGCCATGGCCGATTTCACGACGCTTTGGCGAGCCAACAAAACCAGTTTCACCTACACAGTATGGAGGGAAGTTGTAATGAAGCATGAATGGGTCAGTTTTATCACCCATTAAGGTATCAAGACGCTGTGCGTCACGTTGCGTACCTAAAGTAGCAGTAACTAATGCTTGCGTTTCACCACGGGTAAATACAGAAGAACCGTGAGTTCTTGGTAAAACGCCAGTCATTACGTCTAATGCACGAATTGATTCAGGATCACGACCATCGATACGCGGGTTACCTTCAGTGATACGACCACGTACTACGGTTTTTTCTAAATCATGGAATAAATCTTTAGCTTCTTGAACATTAAGATCAGCATCTTGTGCTAATAAAGCTTCAACTACTGAGTTACGAATTTCAGCAACTTTTTCATAGCGAACAGCTTTTTCAGTGATTTGGTAAGCTTCGTTAACTTGTGCTTCAGAAAGCTCAGCAATCTTAGCTTGTAGCTCAGAGTTTTTAACTGGCGCAGTCCAATCCCATACTGGCGTGTTAACTTCTGCTTTAAATTCATTGATTGCAGAAACAGCAGCTTGCATTTGCTCATGACCGTAAACAACAGCGCCAAGCATTACTTCTTCAGATAATACATCAGCTTCAGATTCAACCATTAATACCGCAGAATCAGTACCTGAAACAACTAGGTCTAATTGAGAAGTTGGTAGTTCAGATTGTAATGGGTTAAGGATGTATTGACCATCTACATAACCAACACGTGCTGCACCAACAGGACCATTAAATGGTGCACCTGAAATAGCTAAGGCAGCAGAAGCACCAATTAATGAAATGATATCTGGAGAAATCTCAGGGTTAACTGAAACAACAGTAATGATCACTTGTACTTCGTTAGTGAAACCTTCTGGGAATAATGGACGTAACGGACGGTCAATTAAACGCGCAATAAGTGTTTCTTCTTCTGAAGGGCGACCTTCACGTTTAAAGAAGCTTCCTGGGATCTTACCAGCAGCATAAGCACGCTCTTGGTAGTTAATTGTCAGTGGGAAGAAGTCTTGGCCTTCTTTTGCTTCTTTCTTAGCAACAACTGAAACAAGTACAGACGTATCGTCCATGCTTGCCATAACAGCTGCAGATGCTTGACGTGCGATAGCACCCGTTTCAAGCGTTACGGTATGCTTACCGAATTGAAATTTTTTAGTAATTGGATTTAACATCTAATTAATTTCCTTAATATTTTAAATTATTACCAATCTGTACAATTATTTATTCACTAAGCATTGTGGGTTAAAAGAATTTAACCCTACTAAGTCGAACAAAAAATTATACAGTTTGGATTGGTTTCGAGTGAAAAATTTCAATTTATGTTTGCTGCTAGTTTACCTAGAAACTCACATTGAATTTTTCAACGACATTATACTAACTAAGCGCCTGATTGCTAGCGCGAAAGCGCAATAATTACTTTAAAGCACACATTAACTGAAAATTTGTCAGTAATTGTACTCAGTTCAAACGTCTAAAAACAAAAAAGGAGCCAAAAGGCTCCTTTTTAATCGCATTCTTTCAAGAGAAAGAAGCTACATTCGTTAGCAAAGTGCTATTAACGACGTAGACCTAATTTAGCGATTAATGCATCGTAACGACCAACGTTCTTACCTTTAAGGTAATCAAGAAGTTTACGACGTTGGCTAACTTTACGTAGAAGACCACGACGAGAATGGAAATCATGTATATGGCTTTTGAAATGGCCTTGTAGCTTGTTGATATCAAATGTTAATAATGCAATTTGAACTTCAGGTGAACCAGTATCGCCTTCAGCACGAGCAAATTTAGCAACGATTTCAGCAGTTTCTTGAGTACTTAGTGACATGTGTAACTCCAATATTTAAAAATTTAGACTCTTGAAAACAAGAGCACTTAGGGTGTTTAAGCCGATCACTAATTCAGCAAAAACGATTCGGACGGGATTATACGGTTTAATATAACAGTCTGCAAACTTTATTGTGGCTGTAAGCTTTCTAAAGTACGTTTTGCTTTTAATTCGCCTTGGCTATTTTTTTCACCAACACCAATAAATGTTTTAGCGCTTCCGGCTGTTACCCTAACAACACCATCAGGTAAACCTTTAACAGCAATACTACGGCCATTTGCAAAAAAGCGTCCGTTTTCTTCACTGATATTAACTTCTTTAAGATCTGCAACCGCCGTATCCATAGGTAATAGTAGTGAATCTAACACAATGTAAGCATCAGCTGATATTTGCTCTCGTTTATCTGATTCATTTTCCTTGCCACGATCAAGTAACTCTTGTATTTGGTCTAGCGTAACCATTTGCTCGCTAGGATAATTACCTACTTTTGATCTATGCAGCATAATGACTGTCTCTTATACACATCTGACGCTGCCGACGATCTACTCTGTGTAGA
>CAJXPG010000216.1 GCA_913057925.1 uncultured Colwellia sp.
TGATTTTTAATAAAACTAAGATTACTGCATTCATTACACTATATCAATAAGTTATGAAAACCGCCCCAACTGGTTGATGTGTGAAAGGCGGAAATATTCCCGCTTTCCTGTGGAAAGAAGGATTTCAAGAGATCTGTATACTTATACAGCCGCCAAACGGAGTGATATTTATAATTTTTTTACATAACACAAAACTCTTTAATACCTTTTTACGCTAATTGAGAACAAAAAACGCGACCTAAGTCGCGTTTAAATATATAGCAAAGCAATTCATAACTCAGAGCTGAGAATGAACCAATACGAGTAACGCCTCTCATGTATTAAGAAAGCCTAGCACATCCATAAGCCTTACTAATGCACAGTACAATACATCAATAACTATGCCTAATTAGATTATGCTGCTGTATTTTCAGCTTTTTTTTTATGGAGTTATATAGCTTATCGAGTGTGTTAAACCACAAGTTAATAAAAAAGAACGTAAAAATCCCCCTAACTCAGCCCTTTCTGCTGTATTCACTGCCCTACTTTTCATTTTATTTCTGTCACTAATTAGGAGTAAGCTAAAGCCAAACAATAATTTGCTTCGACTACCCCTCTTTCCTAGCAGCGGTTGAATGTGTTACTTAATCCATTATCAACTTTTTTACTTCAACAACCCATGGCTCTAGCGTACTTCCCCATTGAATATTTAGCGCATAACGTGGCGGAGTAATATCTTGCCAATCGCGTTTTTTTAACCCGATAAAAATGGTGTTATGTGCAAGCGGCACCATGATATTTGGCGTCGATAATGAATCTAAAATTAGCCGGTAGCTATTATTTTGGCTATTGAAATAAGCCCTTGCTAAACCTTTTACTATCAAGCGTTTTTTGTTAATTGGAAACCTAGCAGTTAACTCTTCATAGCTTGTAGCAGCTTCGACAAAGATTAACCGCGAACGAGTATTTCGCTCTTTCGTTAGGTTTTTATTGGCTTGCTCGACAAGTCGCTTGTTCTCATCATTTTGCTCTTCATTACTCTGCAATAAGGCCTCTTTATAGGCGAGCGCTGCCTTTGATAGTTCAGCTTTATACAAGTCGCCATCAAACTCAAAAGCCCAATACAGTTCAACTGGCTCAGACCAATGAGATTTATCATCATCATGCCTATTAAAACCTAGTGACAATAAATCTTCTTCAGAGATAACAAGCTCTCTTCGGTTATAAGCAATGCTCTCCTCTACACTGGGTGTTCGCCAGTTGAGTGATAATGTAATTCCTGAGTTTTCTTGCGCTAATCCGTAATTTCGCGGTAAAGAGAGCTCTCGCTCAGTTAATAATAATTGACTAGTAATCTCACCACTTCGGTTCTGCGCCACACGGCTAAGCAGCGCTAAATTACTGCCAATAATAATCAGTAAACCAATAACTAGATACTTTTTCATGATAAAGCTCCTCGATTAGTAGCACTCATTCGAATACGCTTAAAAACCATTAGCGCAAGTAGTGCACTTAACCCTAAAAGGAAGAAAAATATATACTTTGGCATCCAATCCCACCACCAATCAAAAAGCTTGGTGTATAAAAACAGCATAAAGAATACATTGCCGGTATTAACAACGCCTCCCCAATGCCTTTTTACCCCAAGCCAAATAGCAGACGAAGCCAGAACAAAACCTGCGATTTGGTAAAAAACTTCAATAATATCAATATCCCATGACAAATAACTTATGCTTCCCCAATTCGAAAGAATCAACATAGGTAAAAATAAGATAATCATCGCCATGACTCGATAAATAACATCAAAGCCAGAAAAGCGTTTATGATCAAAAAACTGCGGAATGAAAAATATGATGATAGCCGGCAGGAAAAAGTTCTCTGGTCGCTCGCCAAAACTTATCCAATACATGCCACTCCATGTGCCAAGTTTCATGGCAATAAAGCTGCTAATACTCAATATGCCAAAAAACACCAGCAAACGTGCATTACAGGCATAAGCAAGTACAAAGCTAAACGCAGCCCATACAAGAAAGGCGTTAGGTGATGGCGTTATATTAAATATTTGCCCTAACATGGACAGATTCAAGACAAAGCAAGCGAGACTAACTAACGCTGAGATTTTTGAAAAGTAAGCACTGGTTTCTTTATTAGACAAATAAAGCGAGAGTAGAAAAAATGAAATGGGTGCAGTAATCAATATTGATACTTGCCCCCAAGTATCAATATGTCCCCAGAATTGATAGAACAAAAAGAACAGACTAACAGCCATTGCTAATGCGCCAATAAATGATGCTATCTTCATCCCTAAAGTTAACTGTTTGGCCTGTGTTGTAATATCAACATCATGACTTTTAGCAAGCGTATTTAGCAGCGTTTGATGGTAGGCATTTATTGCTATAGCGCTCTCTTGGTTAAGGCTGAGCACTCCTGCATCTTCTAATTCAATGAGCTCTTGTTTAAATGCCTGAACTTGCTCAACCCGTCCTTGCGCATCAAGTTGTGTTATTGGCTTATCTATCATTATTACTTCCTGTAGCTTTTCTGTCGCACTAAATCCCTTCTAAAGTAATTCGATAAGCATTTGAATACAATAATTAAACAGCCTTTATTATTAAAATACTGATTTGAAAGAGTCGTTTTGTTTTATGTTCGCTAACTGACTCACCAAGCTGTTTTGTATGTGTTCATGAAGAAAGTTCCCCATGCTAATGCGTTTTACGCCAAGAGTGGCTAAGGTTGAAAAACCAGCTAATTCGGGCATACACATAACATTGACAGGTAAATCGGTACTTGCCGCAATATCAGCGATAGCGTCATTTTCAACAATACATGGTACGAATAAACCATCAGCACCGGCAGTCTTACTATTAGCTCAACACAGGCTTTTACTACATTATGGCTGATGCCAAGGCTTAATAAATTCTCTTCGTTGTTTCCAGATATCACAGTTCGAGTGACGTCTTCCGCACAATTTGAAAACCTTCAAGAGCAACATATTGATTTAGCGATTCGCTTCGGCTCCAATGCCAAGCATCATACAGAGAGTAATTTGCAGTGCGATTATTTTGGTGAAGGAAAAGTTTATCCGGTATGTTCAGCAGGACTTGCCCAGTCAATGCAATTTACCAAGGCAGAAGATCTACTTAACACTTGGTTAGTCAGTTTAGATAATCCAGGTTGCTATGATTGGCCAACATGGTTTGAGCATAATAACGGTAATGATTATCAAAACCATCAACAATGGACCCAAGTCCATAGTACTGATATGTCGCTGAACGCCGTCTCGAATGGTCATGGGGTAACGCTAGCAGCAAGCTACTTATGTCAAGAGCAACTTGCTTCTGGTCAACTGGTTATCCCAATAAATATTGCTCATCCTAATGTCGTTAAGCGCTACTTTGTCTATCAAAAAGATTCCGCAAAATTTGAACGTATAAAACTTTTCTGTCATTGGTTAAAACAAGAAATGGATGCCTATAATTAACCACCGCGCAGCCCCATCAAATGAAATTTATCGTTGCCTAGTTTTAACATGGTGCTTACTTTTGCTGTGACTGCTTTTATGGCTACTCGCTTTCACTAAATACTTCTTAGGTTGTCTGGATTTATTTGATTTAACAGGCTGTTTTACCGATGGTTTATAAACAGCGTGTTTGTGCATACTACCTTGGTTACTGGCTGAAACGTTACCATGCTTTTTGGAGCTATTGATATAAGGCTTTTGCCCCTGATTTTTAGCTGATTTAACTAGCTTCGATTTAACTGGTTTCGATTTAGCCTGGTTCGCTTTAACATGGTTCGATTTAACTTTATTCAGTTTAGCTTGGTGCTGTTTATTTGATTTTACTTTAACTGTATTAACGCGTTTTTTTACCACCACACTATTTTTGTGATGCTTAACCACCTTATTTCGATGAGACACTGGGTACGAACTCACATATTTTTTATTTAGTCGTCCGCTGCTATAAGCTACGCCTCGTCTGTGTTTTGGTTGATGGTACCAACGCTTTGCATGATGGCTTTTCACTATTTTTTTTCTTGAGTGATAACCTCTTCCTTTATAGTGACTCACTACCACATGGCGATTATGCCAATGAAATGCACTAAAAAAGAAATGGCTACTTATGTGTACTCCATGCCCCCAATAAAAGTGGCCATAATGGGCAGTATAATGATGCGGTCGATGCCAATAGACCGGTGGATAATAAGACCAATGCCAGTGACCATATACAACACGTGTATCATAATAAGGTACGTAAATTACCTCGGGTTGCGCCGGCTCAATAATGATAACTTGCTGCTCTTTAATGACGTCGACGTTATCCATTTTAGCTAAACTGCCCGCTTGCTCTGCTTGACGTCTTAAGCTTTGAATACTAGCCATTACTCTCGCTTCATCCTGTAAAAATGCATCACCTAACCTTTGCATCCAAGAAAGTTCTTCACTTAGCTGGGACATAACGCGAGGAAAAGGCAGAAGCGCTTTGACACTAGCGTCCCAGTCTTTATGTTCAGCTTTTTTTGCTATTTGTGCTGCGCTCAACGCTGATTTATTTTGCAACCAACGCTCTGATTCTATCACTTCGATTGGATAGGTTGATGCGATTAATATATGGGTAAGTAAGGTGTCAGGATATAGTGCAATCGGCGCTAATAATTGCGCAAGTTCAGCTTCAGATAAAGCAGACTCTTCTACTTGAGTGTATTCATTTGCCGTTACCGTTGTCGAAAACTGCGTTGCTAGATAAGCGAGCATAAACACAAAAGTATAAGCACTTAGTTTGGAGGTTGTAGCTAACATAAAGTCACCTTGATGCATTTCTAATGATATGACTAAGCATACGCTTATGAAACTGAACAAGGACTGAACACTAACCTGAATATATAGAAAAAATAAAAGATATTGAAAAAAGAAAGG
>CAJXPG010000217.1 GCA_913057925.1 uncultured Colwellia sp.
AACCACATTACAAAAGCTCTGCCTTGTATAAATACCCAACAATTCGCTGCAAAAATAATCTCGAAAGATCAACAGCCCCTAAGGTTTTTATTGAATATTTATACCACTTTTTATTTATCAGCAAGCGGTTTTAATACTATCAGAAACGAGTTTTCACCGACTCAGCTAATAACGCTAAAATATCTTCACTTACCGTTAAATCAACACAAGCGTCAGTAATACTTTGTCCGTAAGTTAATGGCTGACCTGGTTTGACCGCTTGGTTACCTGCTTCGATAAAGCTCTCAATCATCACACCAAAGATACTTTGCTCACCTTGACTGATTTGCTCAGCTAAAGAGCGCGCCACATCAATTTGTTTGTTGTGATCTTTATAGCTATTGCCATGACTGCAATCAACCATGATACTTGCCGGTAACTTGGCTTTCTCAAGTTGCTCACGCGTATTGCTAATGTCTGCTTGATGGTAGTTAGGTACTTTACCACCACGTAAAATGACATGGGCAAATGGGTTACCGTGTGTTTGATAAATACACATTTGACCACTTTTATCAGGCGAATAAAGTACATGAGGCACACTTGACGCTTGAATAGCGTCAAGGGCAATTTTTACATTGCCATCGGTGCCATTTTTAAAGCCTACAGGGCAAGAAAGCGCTGAGGCTAGTTCACGGTGAACTTGGCTTTCAGTGGTACGAGCGCCAATTGCTCCCCAACTGATCAAGTCTGAGATATATTGTCCGGTAACCATATCTAAAAATTCAGTGCCGGCAGGTAAGCCCATTTCATTTATTTCAACTAATAAATTGCGGGCAAGTTTTAAACCTTTAGCGACATGAAACGACTTATCGAGGTCTGGATCGCTTATTAATCCTTTCCAACCCACCGTTGTACGCGGCTTTTCGAAATAAACACGCATCACAATCAGTAATTCATTTTTATACTTATCGCGTAATACCGCTAACTTTTTTGCGTAATCAATCGCTGCATCGGTATCATGGATTGAACAAGGACCGATAATGACTAATAATCGTTTATCTTCACCACTAATAACCGCTTCAATTTCTTTACGGCTCTGCATGATAAAGTCAGCGGTTTCTTTACTTAATGGGATTTGCTGTGCAAGCTCAGCAGGAGAGGCTAAGTTCTCAATGAGCGTGGTGCGTAATTCATCTGTTTTAATCGTCATGAACTTCTAATATTTGTTTGATTTTTGTTTGGCTGGATATGCGCTAGCAGTGCGAAGCGCATAAACTATTATATGCGCGCTAACATAGCTAAATTAGCCAGTAATGTGAACTGTTTTACCAATAAAAATCGAATAAATTGAGATTAGCTTGCTATTAGTCATGACAAATTAATATTTATAACGTTGTAAACCTGTCTCGGCGAGGATTTTCGCAGTGATTTCCTCAACAGAAAACTTAGTGGTGTTAATGTAGGGAATTTTCTCATTTTTATAGAGTTTCTCTACTTCACGGACTTCCATTCTACATTGCCTTGCAGAAGAATATTTACTGTTAGACATGCGGCCATCGCGGATATCCATTAGGCGTTGTGCATCAATGGTTAAACCAAATAACTTCTTTTTAAAAGGCTTTAAAAAACTTGGGATTTTAAGCTCTTCCATATCATCGTCAGTGAATGGGTAGTTGGCAGCTTTAATACCGTATTGTAGTGCTAAATATAAAGAACTCGGAGTTTTACCTGAGCGAGATACGCCCACTAAAATCACGTCAGCTTGTTCATAGTTAGTGACATTTGAGCCGTCATCATTGGCTAAGGCATAGTTAACTGCCTCAATACGATAATCATAACTATTTTCGTGAATACTATGAGTTCTATGAGCTGTGGGCTTTGCCTCTATCGCAAGTTCTTTTTCAAGCGGTGCAACAAAAGGCTCTAAAAAGTTATAAATAACGGCATCACAACTGTCGATTATCGCTTTAATGTCATGATTAACAAACGTATGAAATACCAAGGCCGGCTCACCACTGCGACTGGTCGCTTTATCAATTTGCGCTTTAGCCGCTTGTGCTTTTTCAATGGTCTCAACAAAAGAAATAGTGTGATGTTCGAATTCTGTTGGAAATAAAGAGAGTAGGGCATGTCCAAAAACTTCTGAGGTAATCGCCGTGCCATCAGAGATATAAAAAGCTGAACGCATAATTAATTCTTCTTATTGAATAGTTATTTATAGGGAAGTGTTCATAAAGTGAAAGTTAGTATGAAAACTTTTAACTTATATTTTATTTTGTCTTTTAGTTTCACTATCTGGCAGTGTAGAATGGATTGAGCTACAAATAAATAGATATACAACAATCAATTTTATTTTTCAATTGGAGAAGTGTCGTGCAAGAAAATGTTCTTTGGTATCAGAGCTTAGGAATGAATGATGTTGATCGCGTAGGCGGTAAAAATGCATCACTTGGTGAAATGATTTCTAACTTAGCTAATGTTGGTGTGCAAGTGCCAACGGGGTTCGCTACCACGTCATTTGCTTTTAATGAGTTCTTAGAGCAAAGCGGTATAAATGAAAAAATTTATCAATTGCTTGATGGTTTAGATGTTGATGATGTTAATGCGTTGGCTAAGTGTGGGGCAACAATCCGTCAATGGATTATTGATACGCCATTTTTACCAGAAATGCAGCAAGATATTGAAAAAGCATACGCCAAACTAGCAGGTGACTTCTCTGATGATGCGTCTTTTGCGGTTCGCTCTTCTGCAACAGCAGAAGATATGCCTGATGCCTCTTTTGCTGGTCAGCAAGAAACCTTTTTAAATGTGCGTGGTTTTGATGCCGTTATGGTTGCTATTAAACACGTATTTGCATCACTGTTTAACGATAGAGCAATTTCATACCGTGTTCACCAAGGTTATGATCATCGTGGAGTAGCATTATCTGCTGGTATTCAGCAAATGGTACGTAGTGACATTTCGGCTTCTGGCGTTATGTTCTCTATTGATACAGAATCAGGTTTTGATCAAGTAGTCTTTATTACTTCAAGCTTTGGTTTGGGTGAAATGGTTGTACAAGGCGCCGTTAACCCAGATGAATTTTATGTTCATAAACCGACGCTGGCTAAAGGTAAACCTGCCGTAGTACGCCGTAATATTGGTAGTAAAGCCATCAAAATGGTGTACTCAGACAGTCAAGAGCATTCTAAACAAGTTGAAATTGTTGATATTGAGCCAGCAGATTCAAATCGCTTTTCTTTAACCGACAGTGAAGTTGAAGAACTCGCTAAACAAGCGGTTATTATTGAAAAACATTACGGTCGTCCAATGGATATCGAATGGGCGAAAGATGGTTTAGACGGTAAACTTTATATTGTTCAGGCGCGTCCAGAAACAGTAAAGAGTCGTGAAAACACCAATGTCATGGAACAGTTCCAACTGCAAACTGATGAAAATGTCACGATTGTATGTGAAGGTCGTTCAATTGGTCATAAAATTGGTAGTGGTGAAGCCAAGGTTTTATCTTCATTAGAAGAAATGGACAAAATTCTACCCGGCGATGTGTTAGTGACGGATATGACTGATCCTGACTGGGAGCCAATCATGAAGCGTGCATCTGCCATTGTTACTAACCGTGGTGGAAGAACATGTCATGCAGCAATCATTGCCCGTGAAATGGGTATTCCAGCGGTTGTTGGTTGTGGTAATGCGACGGGCCTTATCAATACTGGTGATAATGTAACGGTATCTTGTGCAGAAGGTGACACTGGTTATATATACCGTGGCAAATTAGATTACCAGGTGAAAACCTCTGAAATAGATAATATGCCTGATTTACCGCTTAAAATAATGATGAATGTCGGTAACCCAGACAGAGCTTTTGCTTTTGCCAGGTTGCCTCATGCGGGTATTGGTTTAGCACGCTTAGAATTTATCATTAATAAAATGATAGGTATTCACCCGAAAGCACTGCTTAATTTTGATACGCAAGCAGCAGACTTACAGCATGAAATTAATGACATCATTGCAGGTTATGAAAGCCCAGTTGAGTTTTACATTGCAAAATTAACCGAAGGTATTTCGACACTTGCAGCCGCCTATTCACCAGAAAAGGTGATTGTGCGCATGTCTGATTTTAAATCTAATGAATACGCTAACCTTGTGGGCGGCGAAGAGTATGAGCCAGACGAAGAAAACCCTATGATAGGTTATCGTGGTGCTGCGCGTTATATTTCTAAAGATTTTAGAGATTGTTTCGCATTAGAGTGTGAAGCGATTAAACGTGTTCGTAATGACATGGGGTTAACAAATGTTGAGGTAATGATCCCGTTTGTTCGTACATTAGAAGAAGCTGCAGCGGTTATTGATATTTTAGCTGAGCACGGCTTAAAACGTGGTGAAAATGGTTTACGCGTTATTATGATGTGTGAATTACCGTCTAATGCCTTACTTGCAGATCAATTCTTAGATTACTTCGACGGTTTCTCAATTGGCTCTAATGATTTAACTCAGTTAACTTTAGGACTTGATAGAGACTCAGGTTTAATTGCTCATTTATTTGATGAGCGTAATCCTGCCATTAAAGTGCTATTAGCAATGGCGATAAAAGCGTGTAAAGAGCGTGGTAAATACGTGGGTATTTGTGGTCAAGGGCCTTCAGATCATGAAGATTTTGCCGCATGGTTGGTAGAACAGGGTATTGATAGTGTTTCATTAAACCCTGATACAGTTTTACCAACGTGGTTATATTTAGCTGAGCAGTTAAAAGCAAATAGCTAAAGCTAAGTTAGTTCGTAAAACGGCTTACTTGATTTTCAAGTAAGCCGTTTTTTTTGTTCAAATGTAAAACACAATCATTTGAGTCTGTCTCTTATACACATCTGACGCTGCCGACGATCTACTCTGTGT
>CAJXPG010000218.1 GCA_913057925.1 uncultured Colwellia sp.
ACACAGAGTAGATCGTCGGCAGCGTCAGATGTGTATAAGAGACAGAATCGGAACAGTCTTTAAACGCAATTATTCAATCTTTGCATGATGCTATGGTGGGTCGCGACCAAATTTTAAGTGAGATTAATAATTTATCAGCCATTGCCGAAGAGCTTTCAAAAATGGGCGCTGAAGTTGCAGGAATAGCATCACAGACTAATTTACTTGCCTTAAATGCTGCGATTGAAGCGGCTCGAGCTGGTGAGGCTGGCAGAGGGTTTGCTGTGGTAGCCGATGAAGTAAGAACCCTATCAACCCGCTCAGGTGAAACTGGCGCTCGTATAACTAAAACCATTGAACAAGTTAACGATACCCTGCAAAACACGCTAAATAAAACTCAAGAGTTTACTGAGCAAGACGCACTGATTATAAACACGGCTGAAGAGACAATAAAACAAGTCATTGATGATTATAGTGTGGCAGGTGAGAAAATAATACTTAGTGCCAATCAGCTTGAGCAAGAAAATAGTACGGTTCAACTAGCCATAGACGACGTATTAGTTTCATTGCAATTTCAAGATAGAGTCAGCCAAATACTTGGTCATGTTTTTGATGATATGCACAAGCTCGCACCAAATTATCAGAAGTGTCAATACAACTTGAGTCAAGGTATTCCGATAGAGCCTGTTGATATCAATCAATGGATGGCAAACATCAAGCAAACATACACAACATTAGAGCAAGTAGCTGTCCATGATGGAAGTGAACAAACAAAAGATAACAAAAATGATGAAATAACCTTCTTTTAAGGGCTTATTTAACACTAAAAACCTTATAGGTGTCAGTAAAATAATGAGTAAAACAATTTTAATCGTTGATGATTCAGCAAGTATCAGACAAGTAGTATCAATAACCTTAAAAGGCGCAGGCTACGAGGTAGTTGAAGCGGTAGATGGTAAAGATGGCTTAAGTAAATTAGATGGTAAAAAATTTCACCTTATTGTCTCTGATGTCAATATGCCAAATATGGGAGGCATTGACATGGTCAAAGCAATAAAGCAAATGCCCGCCTATAAATTTACCCCGGTAATTATGTTAACCACAGAAGCCTCTGACGATATGAAGCAGCAAGGTAAAGCCATAGGCGCTAAAGCTTGGATGGTAAAGCCATTCAAACCAGAACAGATGATACAAGCGGTTTCTATGCTTACCTAACGTAACTCATTTACAAAAACAGCCAGAGTGGCTCAAATTATTAATGGTTGAGGAATATGGCTGAAATAAAAATCACACAAAAACGCAATAACAGTACTGAAATATGTATCTCAGGTGAATTAACAATATATTGCGCTATGGCTGTTTACCAAGAGTACTTTCAGGATATTAAAGTAAAAGAGCTTACCACCATCAAACTAAATAAAGTCACTGAAATTGATACTGCAGGTGTGCAACTATTAATCATGCTAATAAAAATAATTAATGCCCAACAGAGTAAATACCAAATAGAAAGCCTCGGAGAAGCACTCACTGATTACAGTAATTTATTTCAACTCAATCGCTACTTTGTGGATTTTGAAGAGTTTAACAGTATTTCCCCTCAAAAAAGTGAGCAATCACAATGAGCTTAGATGCAGTTCTACAAACGTTCTACGTTGAAGCTCAAGAACATTTAGAGTTAATGGAAAATGTGCTTTTAAAAATTGATGAAGGTGAATGCAATGATGAGCTACTGAATGAAATTTTCCGTTCAGCTCACACCATCAAAGGCTCCGCTGGAATTTTTGGATTAGACCATATTGTTAACTTTACCCATGTTGTAGAAAATGTATTAGATAGGGCAAGAGATAATGAAATAACCTTAGAAAAAAGCTTAGTCGACATACTCTTCAATTGTCGAGATCATATTCAAAAATTGGTCAGTGTTAATCTGGAAGAGTTTAACGCTCAATCAGAGTTACAAAATATTGGCAAAGATTTACTCGAGGCGCTTTCGCCTTGGACCAGTAGTGATGAGGAAAGTGGTAGTACGCAAAATAGTCAAAACCTCGAAACTGAAAATAAAGAAACTTCATCAGCCGAATTAGAAAACGAAAATGATAACTGCTGGCATATTTCATTAAGACTTTCAGCTGATTGCTTAAAAAATGGCATGGACCCGTTATCATTTATTAAGTTTTTAACGAGCCTTGGTGAAATCAAGCATATAGAAACATTAATAGATAACTTCCCTAACACCAAAAACTACGATGCTGAAGCATTATATTTTGCATATGAAATAGCCCTTCAGTCTGAAGCTTCATTAGAAGAAATTGAAAACACCTTCATGTTTGTTCAAGATGACTCAAATATTACCATCTTACCCCCAAGCGCAAAGGTTGATGATTACCTACATTTAATAGAAAAGCTCCCAGAAGAAAATCAAAGGCTTGGCGATATTCTTGTAAACTGTGGTTCATTAACAAAACATTCCCTTGAACAAGCATTAGCTTCTCAAAGCCATGAAAACATTAATGCAGAAGAGCCTAAATCCAATCATAAGTTAGGTGAGCTACTTACTGAGCAACATAAAGTATCTAAAGAAGTTATTAATGCAGCCTTAACTAAGCAGCAGCAAAATAAGAGTAAGGCTTCAGAAGGCAAGCAGATTAGAATTGACTCAAATCGATTAGATCATTTAATAAACCTTATTGGAGAGTTAGTGATTAACCAACAGCGTATTGAGCTACTCTCTAAAAAAACTAACAACCCCGTGCTTATTGAAGCTGTTGATGACTTTGACAACTTTACTAACCAAATTCGCGATGCCGCACTAAATTTAAGAATGGTACCTATTGGCGGAACCTTCCAACGCTTCAAACGACTTGTAAGGGATACTGCTCAAGAGTTAGGCAAGGAAGTTGAGTTAACGATTGAAGGTGCTGATACCGAGCTAGACCGCTTAATGGTAGAGAAACTAGGTGATCCACTCACCCATATTGTCCGAAACGCAATGGATCATGGGCTAGAATCTATTGAAGATCGCACAGCTGTAGATAAAGACATTAAAGGACAACTAAAACTTTCGGCATACCATGAAGCTGGCCATATTGTTATCGCCATTAGTGATGATGGAAATGGTATTAACAAGGAAAGGGTTCGAGAAAAGGCAATTGAAAAAGGCATCATTAACCCTGAATCTCAATTATCTGATAATGAGCTCAACCACCTCATTTTCCACCCCGGCTTCTCTACTGCAGCAGCAGTAACCAACCTATCTGGTCGTGGTGTTGGTATGGATGTAGTTAAACGTAATGTCGAAGCGCTGCAAGGTAGCATTGATATTGACTCAAAAGAGGGTATTGGCTCTGAATTTAAAATTAGGTTACCACTAACTCTAGCAATCATTGATGGTTTTCATGTTGAGGCAAAGTCAACACACTTTATTATTCCCCAAGCAACAATTATTGAGTGTATTGACCTCGCTAACCATGAAGACATTAAAGGTCGTCACTGCATCAACTTACGCGGCGATATGATCCCTTATCTAAACATGACCGAGATATTTAACCTAACACCCAGTTTAGACGTTTCGGTTGCTGATGCACTAGCACAAACACCTACCAAGAAAGAGTTAGTTATTGTTCAGTTTGGTAACGATGTGGCAGGTATCGCCGTGGATAAACTTCATGGTGAAATTCAAACCGTAGTAAAACCATTAGGACCAATTTTTAAGGCATTAAAAGGTATCGGCGGTTCCAGTTTACTGGGAAATGGTGATATCGCTTTTATTCTGGATATCCCGCAACTTATTGAGCTTGCAATAACTAACGAAGCCAATAATAAAGCTGATGCTATAAATATAAGTCCTAATGAAAAATAAAGATATCAAACAAAAAATAAATTTAATTTGAAAACAAGCACGAGCATTTTAACAATGAAAAATACGCTACATAATGAAATTGAAGATGAAAGCTCATCTGCAGCCAAGGAAAACTCTAGCCAGTTTTTAACTTTTACCATTGCAGATGAGCACTTTGGTATGGACCTACATCAAACCAGAGAAATTATTGAGTATGCTGGCGTAACACAAGTTCCTTTAATGCCACAATTTATTTCAGGTGTAATCAACTTGCGTGGCGAAGTAGTACCCGTTATAGACCTTAGCGTACGGCTAGGAAGAGAAGCAATAACCATCCATAAACGAACTTGTGTCATTGTTATTGAACTGCAAAGCAGTGAACAGCATTGTGTACTTGGGTTACTTGCCGATGCAGTCAATGAGGTTATCGATATCTCATCCAGTAACATTGAAGATGCCCCAGCTTTTGGTGCAAAAATAAGAGCAGAGTTTATTCAAGGCATCGCTAAAAAAGACGAGGAATTCATTGTTTTGTTAGATGCAGAAAAAACATTATCACCTAAAGAGTTAGCCCATTTAGTAGAAGCTGAATTGCAATAAAAACTAGCGACTCAATGTCAATTTAAGAACAGGGGAAACAACATGTTAGAGAAATTAAGCTTGAAAGCCAAAGTGTTAATACTAGGGCTTCTAGTGGCATTATCACTTATATTATTAAGCTGGAAAGCGGTCAATGAACTGTCTAGCTTTCACGCTTCAACAACCAAAAGCTTCGCTTTAGTGGAGCAAAACGTTGATATCTTAACCGACCTAACCAATGCCCATGTAATCTTTAAAATTCAGGTACAAGAATGGAAAAATGTACTTATTAGAGGCAATGATAAAAAGCAATATGATAAATATTCTAAAAGATTCATCAAAAGCTCGGATACTGTTCAAAGTCTACTTTCGAGTGCCTTAAAAAGATCGAAAGAGCTCTCGAACAACACTGAATCAATAGAACAAGTTAAACAAGCACATGCTGAGTTGAA
>CAJXPG010000219.1 GCA_913057925.1 uncultured Colwellia sp.
TCTACACAGAGTAGATCGTCGGCAGCGTCAGATGTGTATAAGAGACAGGTCTGTTGCTTTTGTTATGGGCTTAACGGTTAATTTTATGATGTTTTCTAGCACTTATAAAAATTTAGGTGACTACGCTATTGCTCATGTTGACCATGAAGCATCACATTTTTCAAACACCGACCAAGCTAATGTCACCTTAGCGTCACTGAATGATAAAATGGCTTCATTTAAAGGCAGTTTCGATAGCACCTTTGGTACATTGATATTTGCTGATTATTGTCGTTTTGATGGCAGCAAGAGTTTGCATTTGGTTTTCCAGGGTGAATCAAGCCCAGTAAATGTTTTTATCGTACCTAATGATGACGAAATAGAGTTTAATGCCAAATTTGCTAACGAAACACTTGAAGGCCGTTCACTGAACTTTAATCACTCTAACGTTATTGTTGTGGGTGATAAAAAAGAGCCATTAAACCAATGGCAAGAACGCATTAATAACAACATCACTTGGTCGATATAATTTCTGAGTTGAATAAAACTTAGCAACAGCAGTTTCAATTTGAAAAAAGCCGTTAATAATATATTAACGGCTTTTTTATTTTTTAACGATCATGCTTTTATAGAGTTTGTTAGACTAGGCAATACACTACCTAGCCTCATTCATAATCAAATTGTTTAGTGTTTCTCAGCGACTTGTTCAAACAATGCTTCAATCTCTGGTTGTGGCTTAGCCGTTAAGTGGCTAACCACAACAATGGCAATACTAGCCATAATAAAGCCTGGCACTATTTCATACATTATCGAGCTTAGAGACTGTCCATCAATCGCTATTGGCGCATATATCCAAATCAGCACAGTAGTTGCACCAGTTAACATACCCGCAAGAGCGCCCTGTTGAGTCATTTTCTTCCAATATAAACTAAAGATGACTAATGGACCAAAAGCGGCACCAAAACCTGCCCAAGCATTACTCACTAAGGTAAGAATCGAACTGTTTCTGTCATAGGCAAGGAACACGGCAACAAGAGCAACAACAGCTACCGATAATCTACCGACAAAAACCAACTGTTTATCCGTGGCACTTTTATTTAAAAATGCTTGGTAAAAGTCACCAGTAAGTGAACTCGAGGTCACTAATAGTTGCGATGAAATAGTACTCATGATGGCGGCGAGAATAGCGGCTAATAAAAAGCCAGCGATTAATGGGTGAAATAATATTTGTGACAGTAAAATGAAGATAGTTTCTGCATCATCAAGTTGAACGCCCGTTTTAGCCACATAAGCAACACCGGCAAAACCGGTAGCCATAGCACCAAACAAAGACACTATCATCCAACTCATACCAATTTTGCGTGCAACAGGTAAGTCTTCAACAGAGCGAATAGCCATAAAGCGCACAATAATATGTGGCTGACCAAAGTAGCCTAGGCCCCACGCCATAGCGGAAATGATTGCCACGATACTGACGCCATTAAACATATTTAAGAGTTCAGGATTGACTTGCTCAATACTCGTAAACATTGCACTAGTGCCGCCAAGGTCATTAATAACAACAACAGGCACCAGAACCAAGGCAATAAACATAATACAACCTTGCACAAAATCAGTCAGACTAACCGCTAAAAAGCCGCCAAATAAAGTATATAAAACCACTACGCCTGCAGTAATGTACAAGCCAGTTTCATAACTTAAGCCGAAAGAGCTTTCAAATAGCTTACCACCAGCAACAATGCCAGATGATGTATAAAGCGTGAAAAACAAAATGATGACAATAGAAGAGGCAATACGCAGTGCATGTGAGTTATCGGAAAAACGGTTCTCAAAAAAATCAGGTAAGGTTATTGAATCATTGGCAAGCTCAGTATAGGTTCGCAACCTTGGTGCTACAATAAGGTAGTTTAAATACGCGCCAAGTACCAACCCAATAGATATCCAAGTACTACTCAAGCCATTTAAGTACATGGCACCAGGAACGCCCATTAACATCCAACCACTCATATCAGAAGCGCCAGCAGACAAGGCAGTTACTGATGGACTTAGGCTACGACCACCGAGCATAAACCCAGCGGCATCACTGGTGGACTTCCTATAGGCATATAAGCCTATTCCTAACATAACAATAAAATATAACGCTAAAGAAATAATAGTTCCGACAGCCAACTTAACCTCCACTACAGTTTTTAAAATGGTTAATTAAACAGCTCTTAACTATTCAACTAAGCGTGATAGCGAATATTATGCTGAGTTAATAGATGATTACCATGTTTTTTCGTGAGTATTGCTATTTAATTGTGTTATAAATAGGTTATATAAGCGCGCAATATGATTTTGTCGCATAATAACACTAACTAAAATAATAAAGTTATTAGTCAGAAAGTCGGATTATCAGGAATTTTTATGTATTTTTATGCTGCTAGGCAACCGATATTAGATATAGACAAAAAGCTCTTTGCTTATGAATTACTCTTTCGCGATAGCATAGATAATGTTTTCCCTGATATTGATGGTGACGAAGCAACAACTAAAATGATAGAAGCTAGCAATTTTAATGTTGGCTTAAGCGAATTTACAGGTAACAAACCTGCTTTTATAAATTTCACATTAGAAACATTAAGTAAAGGTTACCCTGAAACGCTTACCCCTGAAGAAGTGGTCATCGAAATATTAGAAACCGTTAAGCCGGGGAAAAAGTTACTAGAAATTTGTAAAGATTTACATGATAAAGGTTACACCATTGCCCTAGATGACTATATCCACAAGTCTGTTTGGCATCATTTTTATCCCTTTATCAAAATAATAAAAATTGACTGGCAAGCGACCTCTATAGATACCATCAAAGAAGTCAAAAGTGCTCTAGTAGACTTTCCTCATATAAAGCTACTTGCTGAAAAAGTTGAAACTTATGAAGAGTATAATCAAGCCTTAGAGCTAGGTTTCGAGTTGTTTCAAGGTTTCTTTTTCGCTAAGCCAGAAATGGTGAAAACAAAGAACTTATCACCTTCGCAAATGGCTATGGCTGAGCTACTTTATGAAACATCTAAACCAGATCTTGATTTAGCCAGTATTACATCAGTCTTTGAGCGTGATATAACGTTATCTTATAAATTACTTCGTTACGCAAACTCAGCAATCTTTCGACGCAGAAGTGAAATATCAACGATAAAACAAGCGCTTGTAATATTGGGGTCGAGTGAATTAAAGCGATTTTTAGGCTTAATGTTCGCAGCAAATGTAAATCCAGATAAGCCATCTGAATTAATAAATTCAGCAATGGCCCGAGCTAAGTTCTGTGAGTTAGCTTCAGAAAGTGTCACGCCCCCTATAGATACATCAATTGCTTTTCTAACTGGCTTGCTATCGTTGATAGATGCAATAGTTGATGAAGATTTAGAAAGCATTTTAGCTAAACTGCCATTAGCACAAGAAATAAAAGACACCTTATTAACACGTAAAGGCACCATGGCAGCTCTGATCAAATTAGTAGAGTTAATTGAGCAAGCAGAATGGCATAAAACCAATATTGTTATGGAAAAGCTTGGCGTAGAAAAGTCAAAAATTGTTCAAAATTATAACCAAGCAATTACTTGGGCTGACGAACAGTCAAATGCCAATAATTACTGATAACACCTAATTCGACAGAGATAATATTGTTAAACGAAAAAGCCTAATATTATTAATATTAGGCTTTTTCATTACTTACAAATCCATAGTTTGAATGAATAAGTTTTGCTATTGATTCACTTATAACATTGACGCTTTAGCGTTACGTATATTGCTCCGCAATCCAACTCTGATACGAACCATCCATCACACTTTGCCACCATGATTCGTTATTTAAATACCATTGCACGGTTTTAGCGATCCCACTTTCAAATGATTCCCTTGGTTGATAACCTAATTCATCATTTGTTTTTGTCGCATCAATTGCATAACGTCTATCGTGCCCAGGGCGATCTTTAACATAGGTAATTAACGATTCCGTATTTTGTGCTATAGCTGCTTTTGCATTTGGAAAACGTATGACTAAGTCACTATTAGTTTCAAATTCTCGTTCAACCAGTTTTGAAATAGTTGTAACTATATCTATATTAGCCCACTCATTATTGCCGCCAATATTATAGTTTTCACCAATACGGCCACTTTGCAAGACTAAATCAATGCCATATGCATGATCTTCAACATATAACCAGTCTCTAATCTGTTGACCATCACCATAAATAGGTAGCTCTTTATCATGAAGAATATTAGTGATAACCAAAGGAATAAGCTTTTCAGGGAAATGAAACGGTCCATAATTATTTGAGCAATTGCTAGTTGTCACATTTAAACCAAATGTATGATGGTATGCACGTACTAGATGATCACTTGCTGCTTTGCTTGCAGAATAAGGTGAATTAGGTGCATATGCAGTATCTTCAGTAAAAGCTGGGTCGGTAGCAGAAAGTGTTCCGTAAACTTCATCAGTAGATACGTGATGAAACCTATGTCCATCAATAACGTTATCACCATCTAACCAAACTTTCTTCGCGGCTTTAAGTAAAGTATAAGTGCCGATAATATTAGTTTCAATAAAGGCGTCAGGGCCTGTTATAGAACGATCCACATGAGATTCAGCAGCAAAGTGAACTAGCGTATCTATACCGTGCTCTACAAGTAGTTCTTCAATTAATGGTTGATCACAAATATCCCCATGAACAAAAATAAAGTTTTCATTATTTTTAACATTATCTAAATTAGCAATATTCCCTGCATAAGTTAATGCATCAAGTACTACAACCTTATCAGCTTGGTATTTATCCATCCAATAGCTGTCTCTTATACACATCTCCGAGCCCACGAGACCGTACTAGATCTC
>CAJXPG010000220.1 GCA_913057925.1 uncultured Colwellia sp.
GAGATCTAGTACGGTCTCGTGGGCTCGGAGATGTGTATAAGAGACAGTTATAAATATTTCGGTTATATAAACTGTGATAACTCCATTCCTCAAAATACTCCATTCCCTTGGTTTTACCTCTTTCTCTTGGGGTATGTCCTTGTGGGTAATATCCAAGTTCTGCTAATGAGAAATGATAATAGCGCCATTGGGCATGAATAATTGATCCCGTGCATTGTTGAGGTAAGCGACTAGGTGCCCTAATAAAACTTGCATACCCTATTAGATTTTGAAGAAAATCCAACTTACTTAAACTTTTAGGACAATCGTAATTAACCTCATTCGGTGAGCCATAACCAGATCCAAGATCACCTAACTTAAATACTTTATCAGGATATTTTTCCATTTCTTCACAGGTGACTTTATGATCGTCTAATGGATTTACATCAGCTTTAACTAAAGATGTTAAAAATATTGCAATAATGAAAATATACTTCATCTTAAAAATTCCGTTTAAATGGAGACATTCTATTTAATGCCCGTCCCATAGATTAATTTTTTGCTATATAATACCCATATTTTCAATGGATTATAAAGGTTAAGTTATTCGTTTTTGAAGAATGGTTGGTATGCCTCCGTAATACCCCTTTAATGAAATGGTAAGTAGAACTCATTCTTTCAGAGAGCTAAATACCTAGTTATGTGAATGTCCACTTTAAGCTCGATGATGCCATCAAGAGATAGAAGGTGAATGGCAGGTATGAGCTTAAACCCGCCCCACAAATGAGTAAGAAATTTCAGCTAGTATTACCCTAAATATGATCGTGGATTCGCAAATACTTAATGACAGCTTTTGGCTATCAGTTGACCTAAAGAACAACTGGTAGCTAACATCAGCAGTGCGCACAAAGTAAGCATTCATATTTAACCGATAAATACTATTAAGGTAATTCACTTAAGATGTTTTGAATCACTTTTATAACCTTAATTGCCACTGTAAACTCTGTGAATACCTTTCTCGAAAAGTCAGTTTTAATAAATGAATTCAAAACTATTGATACTGCTCGTCAACTAAAATTGTTAAACAAAAAAATCGAGTACCCGAAGGTACTCGATTAAACGTGTGACTTAGCCGATGTCATAGGAAAGTCATAACCACCCTGCACTACCGCCGTTATTTAAAAGCGATAAACCATGCCTAAGTTATAACGAGTTCCTGCTTTAGCTAAGTAGCTATGTAACTCTTCATATTTTAAGAAACGTTTAGTTTCAGAGTCATTTAAGTTAACAGCAGCAAAGTTAACTTTTAAGTTTTCAGTTAACTGATAGTTAGCTGTTAAGTCTAATTGACCACGGGCTGCTTCAACTTCAGGTAAGAAGTTAGGGCTATTCCAACCTAAGGTGACATTAGTACGTCTGACAAACTCATCACGCCAGTTATAAGCTAAACGAATACTTAAGTCGCCATCATCATAATAAGCAGCAAAGTTATAGCTATGCTCAGATAAACCTTGACGTTTAATCTCATCACCTTCTTGGTCTACTAATTCACTGTCTTCTTGGGTGAAGGTATAGTTAGCACCAATGCCTGTATGGGCTAATATACTAGGTAAGTTAGTAAAGCCATGTTGTACAGCAAGCTCTACCCCGTTGATTTTGGTGCCCGGTAAATTAGTTTGTTGAAGTACTTTAAATAATTCACCATTAATTTCGACATCTTGTAATTCAGGTGAATTGGCAATAGTTGAATCAATGTCTTTATAAAAGGCAGCAATTGAGAACATGCTATCGTCTGAGTAATACCACTCATACGATAAATCAAGGTTAGTTGCACGAATAGGCTCTAAGTCTGGGTTACCCATAGAGCCATTACCGGCATAACCTTCCAGCTCATCATTGTATTTAATGTTAACACTTGGCGCTATTGCCGATAAACCTGGGCGCGATAATGCTTGATACGCAGCAAAACGTAACACCATTTCATCATTAAGTGCTAAATTCGCATTGAAGCTTGGTAATACATCACTATAGTTACCATCAAACTCAACCCACTCATAGGCGGTCTCAGAGCCAGGAGCGCTATTTAAGTAGCCTGACGATAATGTATCAGTTTCAACATAGCGTACACCAACATTACCAAATAACTCCATACCGGCAATTTCAGTAAAATAATCTGCTCTTAGGTAAAAAGCTGTAGTTTCTTCTTCAACATCATAACGCATACCGGTATTTTCATAATAACCTGCGCCCTTAGCTGGGTTATATGCACGAATGTCATGCATATTAAAATAGCTGGTAAAGAAGTCGCTGCCACAACCGTTAGTATCAGACCAGTCACGTGGGAAGTTACCACTAACGCCATCTAATTCAATCGATGTACTGCCAAAGCATTGCTGTAAATCTGTCGCGACTTGCGCTAGCTCAGGATCACTATTCGCTTCAGGGTGAACCTTGATGTCTTGAATATCAATTTTTTCATAAACACCATCATCACCAACAACGGTATTTTTTTGGTTGGCATTGATATAAGACATACGCTCAAAACCACGTTTTGCATAACGTGCACCTGCTTTAACTGAGGTGATAAACCCGTCGTTAAACTCATAGTCGATATCAAACTTAACAGAGTCATCACTTGAGTTGGTATCATCAGCATTACGTTGCATTTGGAAATAGTTCAAACGATCGTATGCCATATTTGTTGGTTCTATAGCTACAAGCTCATTCGGTGTTACCGGACCTGTACCGTCATAAAATGGCGCTTCATATAATGTATAATCAACTAAATCAGCACTATTCCAGTCATAATCAACAATACCCGCCCAATCTTTTCCATTTAATTGAGAATCTTTATTCCAATCATAGCCCATATTTAACTGTGCTTGTTTTGTCGTACTTGAGCCTTTTGAAGTGCTGACTTCAGCAGAAATAACAAGGTTGTCAGTAACAATATAGTCACCACCAAAGGTTATTTTATCAGCTTCACGCCAGGTGTCCCTCTGTGAAGGTGCACCGCCTGTGCGAATATTAGCACCACCAATAAGGCCGCTTGCCAAATAATAGTTTTCGCCTGCAAATGAAGTATCTAAAACACCATCACTATCTAAAAGGCCGGCTCTAGAGCCTATACTGTCAAACTGAGCATCACCTTGTAATAAAGGTAATGCGCGTCCACCATTAGTAGCAATATTAAGTTGCGAGCCACTTGAAAATTCTTCTGACTCTGTTCTGGTATAGTCTAAAAATAGGTCAATATTTTCTGTTGGTTGCCAGTTTAGGGTAACATTTAATGAGTCTTTAACAATCTCATCATAACGAGAGTACGCACGAAGACCATTAGGCACATAAAAGATATCCTTATTATCAGAAACACCGTCGCCATTTAAATCTATATTATCATCATAAGCCCATGGACCAGTGTTAAAGGGAGCAGCCGCTTTTTTACTGCCATCTAAACGATACCAAGATCCTGGAGCATCATCCCAATCACCACCACCAAAAGCATCAGTTTGTGAAATAGTTTCTGTACGGCCACCATTGACAAGAACGCCAAAATCACCAATTGCAGTATCACGCCAGTTTTTTCCTAAAAACACGTTCAAATCTGGTGTTGTTTCACCAGATACTTCAGCATATTTTGCTTTAGCGGTTACGGTAGCGACATAGTCTTCTTCAATATTTAATGGGCGACGTGTTTTTAAATTAACCGTGCCACCAAGTGAGCCTTCAATACGATCGGCCGTTGGCGCTTTAAGTACTTCAATTCCAGAGAATAACGCAGAAGGAATATCAGCAAAGTTTACACTACGGTCAGCGCTGGTACCAGCAGCCGTTTGACCATTGATTTCAACGTTATTGTCTGACAAACCACGAATTTGTACGGTAGTACCTTCACCATTTGCTCCACGCGCCATTTGAATACCGGTTACACGCTGTAATGCTTCAGCGATATTCTCATCAGGCAACTGACCAATATCTTCGGCAGAGATGCTGTCCATAATTTCAGTAGCAAAACGTTTATCATTCATTGATTTTTTCAAACTACCTCGAACACCAGAGACAGTAATCACTTCCACTTCATCTTGTTTAGCTACTTTTTCTTTATTATTCGCGATTGCTTGTGATGTAATCATGGTACTTAAAATACCAATAACAGCGACTGCAACTTTGCTTTTTTTATTTGTAAACATGTAATAATTCCCCTCATCGTGGCTTTCATCACGATAGCAATATTGCTATCAATAATTACCCGAATAAATTGTTGCTTAACTATGCGCTAGTAAAGTGCACATGCTTTTAAGACGATTAGGAGAAAATTTTCCGCCACTGCTTTGTTCAAATAATTTTTAGAAAGGCAGGTTACCTTGATTATAGCCTCGATATACCTTATCTGTGCAAACTTGAATTTCACTGTATTTAATTGGTACTTTTTCACGATTCTAACTTAGAAGTTGTAAAAATTAATTGGTACGTTTGCTCGATTCTAACTTAGAAGTAAGTAATGAAGTTTGAGCAAATATGAAAAACAAAGCTATTCATATTATGACAATCAATAAACATTATAGGGCAGGGCGCTTAGACAATATCCGATTTTTGCACTCTTATTTGTTATTTAATAAAACATTTCACCGCGAAGAAGAAGTTTTGTAAAGAAGCAAAAGTAAAACAATAACTATTATTGGAACAATCAGGGTAGGGCAGAGCGATAATTGTGGCCGCCTCTGAGCGAAGTTTTATTTCAGTTGAGGGTTTATCTTTTATATATATACAAACATAAAGTAAATCTATTGATAAATTACCAGTAAAAATC
>CAJXPG010000221.1 GCA_913057925.1 uncultured Colwellia sp.
TCGTGGGCTCGGAGATGTGTATAAGAGACAGTTCCTCACCTATCATTACTGTTATAAATCAACAATTTAATAAATGGCTCGTGTATTGCTACATCTGTAATGTCTCCATAAATAAAAGTTTATCAATGTCTATTCAAACACCAATACGAGGCTTACGTTCATTTTGCATTGCAGCAAAATGCTTAAGCTTCAAACACGCGTCTCAACAATTATTTTTAACCCCATCTGCGGTAAGTCATCAAATCAAGCAACTAGAGAGTCAATTGGGTATTGCTCTCTTTAAGAGGGGAACTCGTTCCATAGAACTTACCAGTGCCGGTAAACAATTTTATCAATCAATACAGCCAATTATTAACCAGTTAGAATCAACCATCTCCGAGTTTACCCATAAACAACAAAACCAGACAATAGTGATAAGTTTGCCCGAGTTCTTTGCTAGCGAGTTATTCATTCCAAGGCTAAGTACGTGGTCAGAAAAGAATCCTGATATTAATCTGCAATTAGAAACCGTGAAATCTGGAAGCGAACCTTCGCAAATTGCTGACTTATCTATAGTCCTTGCTAATGGCAAGCCTAACGCAAAAGTTGTCCACGATTTATTTCCTATCAGCTATGTTCCTGCGTGTAATAAACAACTTTATAAAAAACTGAAAGTAATGGGCTTTGATGCCTTAAAAAATACGCCGTTAATTTTACATAGGTCACGTCCTTGGTCATGGCATCAATGGGCAAATAACTTAGACATTGCTGACTTTGACCCTAAACAGATTATTCAGTTTGATAGTATGTTTGGTGTCGCTCGGGCAGCACAACAAGGTATGGGAATAGCACTAATACCTCTGCCAATGAGTAAGGCGTGGTTTAGTGAAGAGCTATTAGTAAGATTGTTTGATCAAGAGCTTGTCACCAACGACAAATATTACCTTATTCAACATGAAAACATGGAAAACAAGCCAGAACTGACTTTGTTTGCCCAATGGGTTAAAGAGACTTTTGCCTGTTAAACTGTCACCTCAATGTTAAGGTGAATTTTTTTCACTTCATAAGTGTAATTTCATCGTTTGTCAGTTTCTCAACGGCTATTTATAGTTACAGCGTATCAAACAGATGCGCTAACTAAACCGGAGAAATAACATGTTAATCAAATCTACCTATCTGAAAGTACTTATCACGGCATTAACACTAAGTAGCTCTGCAATCGCTATTGCTGATGAATCTAAATTTAAGATTGCCGTAGTAAAAAAAGAGTTTGGCATTAAAGACAGTGAAATTCTTGCTTTTAATAAGCATATGAGAAACTGTGCTGAGCTGACAAAAGCGCTAAAAGCAGATGAGTCTGAGATAGCCTGTAACGCTGCAATAGCAAGTATAAAATTAGTTAAAACTGACTCAAGAAAGGCTAAGTTCCTTGAATCTCTTACTTATAGTAACCGCGGGATATCACGTTTCGTAAATAACGATTTAATCGGTGCAAAAGACGACTTACTTACAGCAATGCGCATTGATGAAAACTCGATAACCGAAAGTAACTTGGAATTAATTAACAGTTTTATATCTGATGAAGTTAGCCTTGAAAAGTCAACAACTATTGCCGATTAGTAGACAGTTAAACCATAAGAAACAGGAGAGTCATCATGGATAAATTAATTTATAACCCCATTCATTCATTGTTTTCTTTTATCAATGAGATGAAGCATTTATCAATTAGCCAGTGGGAAGTTGAACAAAAAGCATTACCGTCTTCTAACCAAACTATACGACAGCAAAACGACAACAAAAGGTAGCTAAATGATCTATGTAAACTCGGGTAGCAACTAAAATGATGATTTAACGTTTATCATTAGGTTGCTACTTTCTCTAGTTAAGCTAAATAGAGTTTATTCATACCTCAGAAAATTCACTTGCTCTAGCACTAAAAACCTAAAACATATTTAACATTAAGCTGATTATAATTTTTGTCCATGCTGGAGAAGCTCAATGAATTACATGAATGTAATCGAAAGGTATCATGAGCACAGAGATGCTATCCATGAATTAATGGCATCAATTTTTGCCGGTGCTTTCAATAAAGATTTATTCAATGATGAGTTTTTATTAAAACATTCATTAAAATGGGTCACCAGACACTACCCTTTTGTCGAGTTAATGTTTACGCTCAACGGTGATGGCATTCAAACCAGTCAAGATATCTCTAATAACATCTCCCACAGTAAAAGAATTAATAATGGCCTAAATGTTGACCGCTCGTACCGTCCTTATTTTATTAAAGCAAATGAAAATGAAGGTATCGTCGTCACCGAGCCTTATCTATCTAGCTCAAGTTTTAATCTTTGTATCTCTACTGCATTAAAATATAAAAATAACGCTGGCGAAGTAGTCGGCATTTTAGTGATAGATATTGATCTTGCTAACGCTATTGAGTTTTTGATGGGAGATAGAAAAAGAAAGAAGTTTCATCCTTTTTTTATCAGCATATACACGTTTATTGTAATCGGACTTTTTTTTATTGTCGGCATTTTACTGTTTTCAGCGGGCAGTGAAATTATCAGTTTACTTTACGATCCCAACCCTGAAGATTTGCAACTAAAACCCTTTGGTATTATCATTTTTCTTACCCTAGCATTAGCGATATTTGATTTAGGAAAGACTACCATTGAAGAAGAAGTGCTAATGCAAAAAGATATTCTACGGCACAGCTCTACACGTAGAACCATTACCCGATTTATTGCGACAATTTTGATTGCGGTATCAATTGAAGCGCTTTTATTGATGTTTAAATCAGTACTTGGCTCATCAGAGTATTTAGTTAATGCCGTCGCCATGATGGCAACCTCTGTCGGCTTACTCATTGGATTGGGTATTTATGTTTATTTAGGTGCAAAAGCAGAGACATTACTCAAAAGTAATAATATTGGCCATTAATACTCCACATCACTTACCTAAAAAATCAGCCAAATCGTCATAGCCATAAGCTAATTATCCCCTGACATTATCCCCTGACATTACCCCCCTAATACTAAGAAACTAATTAATTATCAGCTTTAAAGTAAACCTAAATTGGATTGGCTTCGTATAGCTAGGTAATAGTCCAACACCTGGGGTGATCTCCGTGTTTATAATTAATCTTATTGCTTTTGATATTGCATGGTTTGGTTTAGTTTACTGGGGCAATCTGTTCATCCCCTTCGCATTGCTAATGCTTTGCCTACATTTCTATTTTGTTTCAAAAACCAGAAAAAATGAGTTTTACCTTATTTGTGCCGTAACCCTCATCGGTATTTACGTCGATTCAATGCTGCAATTTTTAGGCGTGTTCGTTTTTGCTGATGGACAAATGATGCCGCTTTGGTTAATCACCCTATGGTTTTGTTTTGCCTCCACCATCTGCCATAGCTTGAAATTTTTACAAAAATCGAAATTATTCCAAGTTCTTGTTGGCGCTCTACTCGCCCCTATAAGTTACATAGCTGGTAATGAGTTGAACGCGGTTTCTTTTGGTCTAACGGTGACAAATACCTTTGTCATTCTATCTATATTATGGAGTTTGCTGATGGTGATATTTTTTGCATTAAAGTCTCACCTAATGCAAGAGGAGGTTCGTTATGCTTAAGTTAATTAGTAGTATTATTTTATCCCTCGGATTAATTGGTTTTGCATCGGCAACGCCCAACCCCGCTTTGTCATTAACAAGCGACATTTCAGCAGATAATACATTACAGTCAGTTTTATCGTCTCAGCCTTTTGTAAAAACAGGTGAAGCGACTTTTTC
The DNA here is from genome assembly GCA_913057925.1 of uncultured Colwellia sp. GTDB lineage: Bacteria > Pseudomonadota > Gammaproteobacteria > Enterobacterales > Alteromonadaceae > Colwellia. Next base: position 3,770 of record CAJXPG010000221.1, read on the forward strand.
TATTTTCTTTTGGGATTTATATCAAAGCCAATTGCAAACAACCTCAGGGCGATACCCTATCGCCATAGAAAGTGAGCAGCTGGTATTTCAAATTCGCTACCTCGCAGATATCTCAAATGATGATTTGATTATGCGAACTATTGAGCAATGGCAACATCAAGGTATTTCAGAAAATACCTACCAACACTATGTTGAAAAATTAGCAACTATGTGGCCAAGCATAAAAAAAGGTGACCAGTTAGCCATGTTGATGCAAAAAGGTAAAAGCGTATTTTACTTTAATGACCAATACCTCGGTGCGATTGACGATGATGTGTTTGGTCCACTATTCGTCAACATTTGGTTGGCTGAAAGTACCAGTGAACCTTCATTACGCGCTCAATTACTAGGGGAAAATATTAATGACTAAGGCAATCAAAGTTGTTGTCAGCACATTACTGATGATTTTTATCTATGGCTGCTCTACTGATATTGAGCAATATGATGAGGTGGAAAAGCCGTTTGATATTAAAACCTACTTTAATGGACCTGTTATTGCTTGGGGTATGGTGCAAAATTATTCAAGTAAGGTGACAAGACGTTTTTGTGTGGAAATCCAAGGTAGTTGGCAAGGAGACGAAGGTTTACTTGCTGAGAAGTTTTATTTTGATGATGGCGAAATAACGTACCGTAATTGGCAGTTGAGGAAATTAGCAAATGGTGCTTATCAAGGGACCGCTGAGGATGTTATAGGAACGGCAACGGGTCAACACACGGGTTTTGCTTTTCATTGGCAGTATACTTTATCAGTGCCTGTTGAAGATGAGATTTACCAACTTCATTTAGATGACTGGATGTATCAGCTTGATAATGATCTGTCTCTTATACACATCTGACGCTGCCGACGATCTACT
>CAJXPG010000222.1 GCA_913057925.1 uncultured Colwellia sp.
AAAAAGAGCGTGAAGGCTTTAACTGGCAAGACTGGCCAATAATTCCAGCAGTAGCGAACAAGCAAATAATTCAACCAGATGCTGATGCTGTGCATCGCATGACACTGAGAAGCCTTAAGGCATTAAAAGATTTGTGCGTAAAAATAGATCAAACGCGATCATTGTTACTAACAAAACATAACTAGTCCAAGGGCTAGTCACTACTAATACTTTAGGTGTCCAACTTATTTAAGAGCTGTTACTCAACTCTTGAATAAATTGGGTGAAACGGGAAATTGGTTAAACCAATACTGCCCCCGCAACGGTTATAGTTACAAACGCTTGTAATTTAAGTCCGGAGACCGGCCTAAAGTTTAATTTATCATGATAATCACGGAGGGTGTTTATCACTGAGGAAAACATGAAAAAGACAATCATTGCACTAAGTATAAGTAGCCTACTTTATTCATCACTTTCATTTGCAGAGCAAACAAACTCCGCCAAGATTACCAAAGCGATGAAGGCTGATGAAACCATTGTAGTAACTGCAAATCGCAGTATTCAAGATAAATTTGATACCCTTGCTGCTGTAGATATATTCACCCGTGAGAGTATTGAACAGATTCAACCGCTATCGGTGAGTGACTTACTTGGCAGAGTTGCTGGTATTTCAATTTCAAACCAAGGGACTTCTGCTCATAAATCTTCTGCCTTTGTACGTGGTACTAATTCAGATCATATTTTAGTTTTAGTTAATGGTGTTCGAGTTGGCTCTGCAACTTTAGGTGTGAAAAGTATTGCTGATATACCCGTGCAGTTAGTTGAACGTGTTGAGGTGATCAGAGGTCCACGTGCTGCTCTATGGGGTTCTGATGCTGTAGGTGGTGTCATTCAAATTTTTACCCGTGACCTAGCTGCAAATGAAGCACAAGTTGGGGTAAAAGTTGGTAGTAATAGCTTTTATCAAGGCTATGGTGCTCTTGGATTTGGTAATGATGAGCACAGCTATACATTAAGTGCGACCGCTGAGCAGTCTGATGGTTTTGATGTTATTGTGCCTAACGGTACAAACATGTTCACTGTTGATCAAAATGATGATGACGGCTATGACCGACAATCAGTGGGTGTTTCAGGAACAAGCCAATTTACTCAACAGTATGCATTAGAGTTAAATTCACAATATGACCAAGGCACAACCGAAATTGATGCCAATACGCAATATGGTGGTGATGAATCGACTTATGAAAACTATCACTTCCTATTAAGAAATCATCTGCAAATAAATCAACTTTATTTACAGTTAGGGTTAAGTACTTCTCAAGATAGCACTGAAGATAACTATAGTGATTACAATGTTGAAAATGGTTTTGACAGTAAAAATAATCTCTTTAGCACAAGCCGAGATCAAGTTACCGCATTAGCTCAGCTACCTTTTGCTGAATCATCTGAAGTTACTACGGGTGTCGAATGGTATAGTGAATCAATTGATAGTAATAATGTCTATGATGAAACTGAACGTGATGCGACCGCTTTTTTTGTCACTGGTCGCCATGATGTTTCTCAAGTAAAACTTGAGGCTTCGGTGCGTTACGATAAAGTCGGTGATATCAATGATGAAACAACTTACCAACTTGCGGCAGGCTTCCAAGCAAACAAGCAATTATTATTCTCTTTAAGCCATGGTACTGCTTTTAAAGCACCAAGTTTCAATGATTTATATTACCCTTGGTCCGGTAACCCTGACTTAATATCAGAAACTGCTGATAACACAGAATTTTTGACTCGCTATCAAAATGATATTTTTTCAGCGGATATCTCTATTTATCAAACAAATATTGATAATTTGATAGAATGGGCACCAATTGATAGTTCTGATCCTTATAGTGCTTGGCAACCAAAAAATGTCGCGCAAGCTGAAATATTAGGGGCTGAAGCAACCTTCTCAGCGCAAATAGCTGACACAACTAACCGATTAACCTTGAGCCATGTTGATGCTGAAGATAAAGCCACAGGTAAGCAATTAGCTAGACGAGCTAATTTCTCTGCTAATTATAATTTTGTCTACGTGCTAGGTGAGCTTGATTTTACTTTCGATGTTAGTTACCAGGGGAGTCGTTATGATAATGCTAACGAACAAGAAAAATCACTCAAAGCTTATACTCTGCTAGATGTTGGTGTGAATTATCGATTAAACGATCAGGTAAGCTTGCTTGCTAAAGTCACTAATTTAGCTGATGAAGATTACCAAACAGCTAGTGAATATCCGGGCGCTGAACGTGGTTATAGCCTGACTTTTGATTATAAGTTTTAATAAGCATAAGTTAACTAAGCGTAACCTACAAAAAAGCCTGCTATCGCAGGCTTTTTTGATGATTTAATAACAGAAATTAAGTTAGTTAAGCTTAATGCTCACTTCAACTTCATTCAAATTTCTAACAAAATCATCTGTCATAGCACGCTCACCAAAACCTTGGTAAAACTTAACGTAATCTTGATAGTTGTTAGTAATGATACTGTTAATTAATCGTACATCGGTGGCTTTCTTATCGGTATCAATATTAATGATGTCTTCATAACCAGTAAGTGGTGCACTTATGGCTAGCATGCCTTTTTCTGGTCCGTAAAATGTCCATTTAGCTGGCATTAACAGTTTGGTTTCAGGATCGTACGCGGTAAAAGTAAATGCTATCTTGGCCATAGGATAACCAGAAACCGCACTATAGTCGTAGCTACCATCAGCCTTTATTTCAGAGAAGTTTCTGTCATCAATTGCTGGCTTTTGTTCGCTCGCCTTAACCGAAAATGATTCTTGCGCATTCGAAGAAATTATTTGATGGTGAGTCTTAATAACAGAACTGCCAAAAATAGAGCTGCTTTCATCAAAAGTAACGCTTGCTTTTGATTGATAAAAAGCTTCACTGATATAGCTATGCGTATCAAATATCAATAAGCTTTCGTCATCTTCAACAACTTCTGCTAAAAAGTGTTTGGTATTAGCGATGATTTGATTAGTTATAAAGCCTTGGTGTGACGCGGCTAAATCTGCGGTATCAGCCACTTGGAAAGCAGCTAACGACCAAGCCCCCCCCCTAAAGTCGTCAATAAACTCACCAGCAGCAATCTCTTTTTGGTTAGCATCTGTACCTAGCACAGAAAAAGAATGCATTGGCCAATTGCCATCAATTTCACTACAAACAGTCACCCCTTCAAATCGGGTATGGCTTTCATCAATTATTTTCCAGCTTTCAAAACTTAAAGAGCTAGTAACCGATGCCTGATTGGCAAATGGACGATGTGATAACTCTAAATCTTGGGTAACACATTCACAGCTTGAGTTATCAAGTGAATTGTCAAACTGTGCTTGGTAATACGCAGGTGTTGCACTGCTTGCTTGATAAAAGCTAACAACGTTTAAACCTTCTGCTTCACTACCCTTCTGATCTTTGGCTACTAAGGTGTAATTGATAAACTCATCTGTGGTGGTAAAGCTAATAACGCCATTTTCATCTGCTTGATACCTTTGAAGTGTTTGCCAAGTGTCATCTTGAAGCAATAATTCCACCTCGCTAAAAGCACTACTAATGTCACAATCGTTTGTTAACTGAGAAGTTAATGAAAAAGTATACTCAATAGGCTCTACAGGAACTTCTGGTGTACTTGCTGAACTGCCTCCGCAGCCTTGAACCAACAGGGTAAGGAATGAAGGTAGAATAAGTTTTTTAATCAAAAGGGAGATCCTTGTGGTGATGATTTAAGGTAAAAAGCATCTTGCAACACGAGCAGTATATTCATCCAAGACTGCGTTTTAACTTCAAGATTCTAATAAAAGTAAACATGAATAATTATACCCACTTTTAATGTCTATTGGCTATGGTTTGTTAATTTCTTTCACTTGCACAGAGGTGCGTTAAATAGTGCTTTCTCTAGAGACAATAGTTAATTCCACCAAATACTTAGCTTGTCTATCCACATATCTTGTTTTATTGAAATTCCTTGTCTACGCTAATTCATAGCGTCAATTTTTAACGAGATTTTTATCGTACGTTTTTCTGCATTTTTTCACCAACCATAAAAGCTTACGTTAATCGTTAATTATTAATCACTCCTGAAGGGGCAATAATGCTTGTGGATGTTCAAAAAAAAATAAATATTAGTCTTGCCGTTTTAGCCATTTCAGTTGTGCTTGCTCTGATAGATACCGAGCAGGATTTTGTATTTGCAACATTTCTTGGTGTCATTGTTGTTGCTTCAAGTTACAGCTGTTATTACTTCCAAAAAGAATTAATAAAAGCCAATCAGCAAGCACAAGTAGATGCTGAACAAGCTAGCGAGAGTGAAGCTCAGGACAATACACATTTAGAGCAATACCTGACGTTAGCACATCAAATTATTGAAGTATGGGCAGGACAAACCTCACTAGCACGCGGACAAGGAGATGACAATATAAATCAGCTAGCAACAAATTTCGCTCAAATAAAAGATCAATTAGCCGAAGCAATTCAAACGTCACAAGAAACTTCGGGTGATATGAGTGGCGAAAGCGGCTTAACACATATTATCAGCCAATCGGAACAGTCTTTAAACGCAATTATTCAATCTTTGCATGATGCTATGGCTGTCTCTTATACACATCTCCGAGCCCACGAGACCGTACTAGATCTC
>CAJXPG010000223.1 GCA_913057925.1 uncultured Colwellia sp.
TTATAAGCTCGCTAATACAGCTCTGAGTTGGGAAGAAATTTAATCAAATTGGTATTAGTATTCTCTTATCACTTGCGACTTATATCTTTGTAGTGTTCATAATACTTTGAAGCAAAGGGCTTGTCTCTGCACAGAGAAGAACCTAAGGCTGAAAAGCTTTTACCCTAGCGTTATCCTGTTTTTCAACAAACTCATGAAAGCATTCTGCCAACTTGTCCGTTTGCTCTATTACCTCAAGCCAATACTTAATCCGTGTCTTTGCGTCCATCTTGGTAAAATCTGTTCTGTCTGGAATTTTATTAAAAGGCAGCGATTCAACAAACTCTTTTGATGGCGCAAGTAGCACGGTATTATCGTAACTACTGGCAAGTACTTTTCTATTTGAATTTTTATCAAACCAACCCGCTTTGGGTATCGAAATAAAGTGCGGGTACAAGGTTAACCCTTGGTTTTCTGACAATCCTTCATGCTCATTTAGTTTGGTGTTATTAGAAGTTTTTGTTAGCGAAAAATCAAAATGGTAGTCAATAATGCCGCCATCCCTGTAGGTGCCATTTTTTGAGCCTGCAATGTTTTTGATACCCGACATCACCATAGGGATTGAACCCGATGCGAGTAGGGCACTTTTAATGTTTTCTTCAGTAAAATTTTGATAGACATTACTAAAGCGGTAGGGATCATCAATTGACAGTGAGCTTGTTGGGCTTTTAAAAATATAGCGTTGGTATTGCTTAGCTAATAGTTTTCTATCTAGTTTATTAAGCAGCATACTATTAAGTAACCCTGCACCTTGAGCAAACTTATTATCAAAAGCGGTTAGGCCATTGCACTTTGCTACCAAAAAGTGCGCTTTGAAAACTTTATTATTAATGACTTCACTGGTGCCATTGCTTGAAAATAAATGGTCAACTATCTCAACGGCATTTGTTGATATTTCTTTTGGCGTTGGCTTTTCAGAGTATGCGGTATTTGCGTAAGTGTAAGCTAAGCGTTTGATAGCTTCAACGGGGTCATTTTGACATAAGGCGGCTGCTCTAAACGCGCCAGCACTTGAGCCGATCAAGTTCAGCTCTGTTGTTCTACCTTTGAAAAAATCGCCGAAGAGATATTTATCTAAACCAAATAAGGTAAACCATTTTGGGCCTCCACTGGCACCTAGGAAGTTAGTAAATAACTCTTGGTTAAAGCCGCGTTCTTGAATGGTCTTTAAGGCATTACTGCCACAATAAATATCTAGCATAATTTTTATTCATGTTGTTAAAGTATATTGTTAATATCTTCTTCTAACTCTTAGATCACTTATCGCATTCGATAAATAAATAGCCAATCAATTTCAAAGTGTTTCCTTTCGTCAAGTCTATCAGTACCAAGATAGTTCTTTAAACGTTATTTGATTGAATTAACAATAAAGTCTAAAACATTATCGCCCGATGATTTATAGGTTAAATCAAATAATGGCTGTGGTTTAGTAATCATGCCTCGCTCTACTACTTCAGAAACTATATTAAAATCGAGCAAGCCCGTTTTGCCAACAAGTAAGTTAACAATTGAGTTTTCTTTAGCAAGATTTAAAACATCCCTAAAGCCTTTTAAATATAAATAGTCTTTAGTGAAGCCACCGCCTCTATATACTCTTGTTGTGAGAGTAAAAGCAAACTCCTTCTCTAAGTTAAACTCATTCATTAAAGTGTGATAAGTTTTAACGAAATCATTGTGTTCTAGCATATATTGAACAGCAATAACTCTTAGGGCTATCGTTTTCAATCGTTTTGTCGTTAAGCTACCAGAGCAATATTCACTATATAATGCTATTCCTTCTTGAGTATGGGTATTGCCTGTTAAGCCTAAGCTAAATATTTTAAGTGGATGCTTCTTAGCATTGATGGTAGTTAACATGTGAATGCCAAGTTCATGATAAGCAAATGCATGTAATTCTTTTTGAGTAAAAAATGCCTCCTTATTTATCAGTAACAATGCCTTTTCATTGTTTACCATGGCTTTGGCTACGATCTTCCCCGACTTCTCTATCTTACAATTAAGCCCCCATTCTTTAGCTTGTGACTTAAAGTAATCAATTGCGTCATCTGAATTTAGTCGTTCCTCATTTTGCCCAAATTCATCATCATTCAAGTGAAGAAGAAATCGAGCATTTGCAATATCGTTAGGGCTAGGCTCACCATAATACTTTAATGAGTTATAAACAAAGTCATCAGTACCAATGGTTGTTAATAAGTCTATTTTACTGGCTAAATTGTCAATAACATGTCTGTATAATTGTTGAATATCAGCATCGTTTATTTCACTAACGGGTAAGTTGTACAAATTCTCTCTAAATTTATAGGGGTCAATATTAAGCTGTTTGTAATTAAAGCTTGGTGAGATATAGCTATTTTTTTTCAGAAATTTATTTCGTTGAGCGACCAAATTTATAGGGTTAATAAAATTTAATGTTTCAATACTTTTACACAATGAAAACAGCTTCTTATCTATATCTAAAACTTCGTCACTTATAGTTGAAGATAAAATATCAGCCTTTTGTGTTCTTTTTCTTTTACCGTACTTACGGACAAAAAATGCAGCCGTTTCACTAATGGCATTTTTAAATCCAGCTTTTAACTCTTCTAAAACAAGTGGGTAAATTTCACCTGATGCTTCATCCATAAATACTTTTTTAACTTCAGTTGGTAGTACCAAAGTATTGTCAAAATGAGCATTAATATGAGTGATTAAATAGCCTCTACCATGAAATACTTCATCGGTTGCGGCTCTTACGTGTAAATTTGGTAATTCTATTTTGTTAAGCTGTTTTTCAAATTGATTAACAACATTTCCCCAACGCTCTACATCAATTTGACCACCACCAATATTAAATGTAGGGGTATCTTTTTCAATCCGTTTGTAATTATATGAATGAATATCGAAAACTATGGCATTACTAAACTGTTTCTCAATAACGGTAATAATCGCTTCAAGCACGTTATAAAAAGCCTGATGTTTACTATGGCTTTTTGCGCGTTGCTTCTGTGTCAACGGCTTTTGCCAAACCTGCTTATCCCATGCGGTTTTAAAGTAGGTTGATAAGGTTTTAGCGCGATTTAAGTCATACTCAAATCGAGAGTCATTACCTATAATCTGAATAGGAAAAGATGATATGAGTTGATCAGTGTAGGGGTCTTCTTCATAAAAACGTTCTTCTTTTGACAAAAGAAATGTTTTTTGTAAATCACTACGTAACCGATGACCATTATGAATAGCCGCGCAAATGATAGGAGTGTATTCATCTATTTTGACAACAAAAGCACCATCGTCCACTTCAGCATGAAAACATTCACCCTTTCTTATTAAGGCGATACATTCTTTCTCAGACAACATGAGCATCGTCTATCGCCTTTCTAAATTCGTTTTTACGTTGCGCCAATGCTTCTTTAGCGTTGACAACACTCTCGGCGAAATCGATTACTTTCTTTTGCAGTTTGGTATTATTCAATTTGTTAATACGCATAATACCGCCGGGGCTTTGTACATTAACTTCAATTAATTTTTCATTAATGACATCAATACCAACAAAGTATAAACCGTCACGAACAAGTTTTGGCCCGATATGCTTACAGAGCGCTTTTTCATTCTTAGTTAAGGTATGTTTGACAACTGTACCACCTGCATGAATATTTGAGCGTACTTCATTGGATGCAGGGACACGCTTCATCGCGCCAATTGGCTCACCGTTTAACATTAAGATTCGGACATCTCCAGAATCAGCACCTTCTACGTACTCCTGTAGAATAACGTAATTACCACCTTTGCCGCTGTTAATATAAAACTCTAGCAGTGAATGAAAGCTTTTTTGAGCATGCTTCTCAACTAAAATTACCCCTTGACCACCATATCCATCTAACGGCTTCATGATCATTTTTCCAGACGCTGAGTCACTCAGTACGTCAACTAAGTATTCAGGTGTTTTAGACACATGAGTGACGGGTATAAAATGGTTGGTAGGATCATCAAACGATGCTGTATATAATTTGGTATTCGCTATCCGTAAACCATCAATATCGTTCATGATAAATACGTCTTCACGCACAGAATCTAAAAAATTCAGAGTGATAGGATCAAGCGGAGGGTTTGCTCGCATAATTATCGTGTCAAAACCAGCAAGTGGGAGTTGTGACTTTTTAAACTCAGCCTTTTTGTAAAAAGACATAATATTAGCTGGAATAGTTACACCTTTTTTGAAAACTTGACAAAAAGCACTAGAAACAGAGTCTCGCATTGTTAAGTTATGGGGAGTGGCAATAGCAACGGTATGATTACGTGATACACACTCATGTATTAACCTTAGGGTAGAGTCTGTTTCGGGATCAATTTTATCCCAAGAGTACATTAAAAAAAGAATATTCATAGAGCTGCCTATGGGGGAGATTTTCAGAGCATCAATCATGACTTTTACATGAGCGTTGCATTAGTTAATTATTGACTTTGAATAGTTGTGAAGGGAAATTAATCCCAGTCACCATAATAATCATCTTCGAACTTTTTAAGTCGTCTTTCTTCGTGCAACTGTTCAATTTCTGTCTCTTATACACATCTCCGAGCCCACGAGACCGTACTAGATCTCG
>CAJXPG010000224.1 GCA_913057925.1 uncultured Colwellia sp.
GGCAGCGTCAGATGTGTATAAGAGACAGGACCAATACCACTGAAACATTATCTGATGCTTGGTTGTTTAATGCGGTTTGAATTAATTTATTAACGGATATATCCAAAGAGCTTTCACGCAGACACTGGCTGATATCATGCTCTTCCACTGCGTTATACAAACCATCACTACACAGTAAAAGTTGATCGCCTACCCTGACATCAAAGACATCAACATCAATATCTAGTCGCTCAGACGTACCTACGGCACGCGTAATCACGTTACCTTCAGGATGGTTTTTCGCTTCCTCTTCCGAGATTAATCCTTCACTCAGTAATTCTGCAACATGGCTATGATCTGTAGTTAGCGGGCTAAGCTTGTCATGTCTAAAACGGTATAATCGAGAATCGCCCGCCCATAAACACACACCAACATTTCCCTTAATTAATAACGACACAAAGGTACTGCCGATAATACGACCATTGAGCTCTGCTCGAGAATAATCAAGTAGGTACTTGTTGACCTCTTTAATGGTATTTTCAATATCACGAACAAAATCATCAAGGTTGATTTTAGCGCTAAGCTGACTCAGGTGATCAACAATCATCTGGCTGGCAACTTTACCGCCGTCATGGCCTCCCATTCCGTCAGCAACCGTCCACAAACCAATTTCTGGCTGGCAAATAAACGAATCTTCATTCAATGGACGCACTGTGCCAACATCCGTTGCACCTTCGCCCACCCAAACGAGTGGTCGTCTTACCGTAGTATCATTCATGATCTAACTTCCTGTGACATTTGATTAATAACATTGCCACTCTCATACCTAACTGAACCTAAGCCTGTAGCACCTTCGCCCACACACTTACCTAGCAAAGCGAGTGGCCGTCTAACCCTAGTATCATTCATTATTTAGATATCCGTTCATTATGTATTTTTTACTTAGCAACATAGGTTTGTGGCCATCCCCAATGTGCCCAATTCCCATCCATCATCGCCGGTAATTCGCTTGCTGATGGCATACCTTGTGAGGTAAAAAGACAAGGTGATATATTTTCAGACCCGGTGGTGGACCAAACACTGTAACTATTGAGTGTTGAAGTAAATACGCTATCAAGTAGGTGCGCGTATACATTCATTGGTAATTCTTCTGCAAATTGAAACTGAATATGCTGGCTAGCACTTTGTAACTGCTGGCCGGTTTTTCGGTAAGCCATCGGTACTAATTTATCTTGATGGTTAGCTTGCTCAAGCAATTCTTCTAATGAAAATTGCCCATCTAAGGCTTGTAAGGCCAGCTCTTCAATATGGGCAAACCAACGACCATTACTTGAAATAAACTCAAGTGGGTTTATCTCGTTACCAAGCGGTATTGCAATGGAAAATGGATAGTAGCGACCAACTTGATCGACACTTGGCAGCACTATGCCTGCCCAATGGTTTTCATCGATTACCCCAGCAGATAAAACAAAGCGCCAAATTGGACTGGTTAGATAGATATCTAGCCAGTTTTCACCCATTTGCTCTTTAGAGCCGGCAACAAAAATCTGCAACCATTCATCCCAAGTGGTGATGAAATTATTGGGTAAGTTACGGTGAATAAAATCCCCGTAACTTGGCAGCTTTCCGTATAAACCTAAAGGTATATCACTATTCACTAGATTCTCTCAGGACACTTAAATAAACTTAACAGTTTCTTTTCAAACGGGTTATTAACACTTTTTGCTTTAATTTTGTAAGAAATCTTATGATTAGCATCAAACGACTGTCTTTCATCATCACTGTCATTTGAAATAGCCATAGTGACTAAATAGGTACTTGATTCACTGGTTTTCGTTAGGTGTGATTGCGCCAACAACCTAAACCAAGCCCAAGGTCCTTCAAACGTTTCACTGTGTTGTTGTTCGTTTAAGTCTTCAAACACTATGCGTACTCGGCTTTGTTCACTGTCAGCTGACCATTTAAGTGTTTTCCAAAACTTAGGACCATGGCTGTAAGTGATTCTATTGCCGCCCACTTCAAGCATAAAACGCACGTTATTTTTTGGCATCGCATTCGGTTTTAAACTAAAACCTAAACTAGGGGTTTCGGCATTTTCTCTAAACAATACCTGTTTGATTTCTAAGGCGCGTTCAACTTGTCGAAGCGTTGCTTTAGATAAGCCAAGGTTATATTTATCTATGGTTTTATTGCGCCAGCCATTACGGGTATGAATAAACGGTTTGATGTTTTCTTGATAGAAGCTATCTACCGTGCCGTTTGGTTTGAAAAAAGCGACAAAATCAAACAGGGCAATATCATTATCTGAATCTTTGGCTATTGGGTAACGTCCTTCAATACTGTCCATGTATGAGCGATAAACGGTATTACGCCATTCGTTATTAATGTGCTGATGAGCTGATTGTAAAATCACGCGCCATGTTTCATCTGCAAGGCTTGTTAACCAGCGTTTAACAGGCTTCGGCATATTTTTAGCGTATGAATGCAGTGCGGTAATGGCATTATCCGCGCCATTTTGATAACGAGACTTCACTAGCTTAAAGGCTTTTCGTGATGGGTCTGGCGCCAAGCTAATGCTATTAACCATTTCTTGCATTTGAGAGATTTTAAGTAAAGCAGTATTAATAGCGGCTGGCTGCTTTTTACTTTCACGCAATAACACGTTAATGCTTCGATAGCGCTTATCAACAGTAGTCCAATTGGCTTTAGATGCAGCAAAACCTGCAACCTTACCCGTTATGCCATTGCTGTTATCATCAGACAGGTTCGCAGCAACTTGGCTAGATAGCTGAGTATTACTTGAGGTAACATTTAAAATAGCCACGATAGGCGAGTAAATTGGATCGGCAAAGCTACTCAGTAAATTACTGGTTTGTAGAATATTTTTCACTGGTTTTACGTTCAGAACATCATAAACTTGCTGCCAGTATTTATTATAATCCGCTAAATAATGTGCTTTGACTTTTTTACTGATGTCATCCAAATCGTCACTAATAAAAGCAACTTCTTGGCTCTCTTTATCATGGAGCAACCATCGTTCATTGGCGATGCTAACAATAAATTCAGAGTCGGCAGAAAAGTCTAATGTTTCATAGCTGGCTTTGGTGTAAAGCACAGGAATAGTCAATTTTGCTTCAATAGCAGGATTAACTTGGTAACTGTCTTGTACCGCGCCGCCCATTTCAGCCAACATATTAATCGTTTGCGCATACTCAGCTTTACTTTTAATGCGTTGATAAATACGTTGTGAAATAGGCATACGCAACAAACGTTGTCTTGTTGAAACCACTAACGACTTATTTAATTCTGCCGGCTTAAGCGTGAGTGCTAACAATGCCGTTAAGTGCGCTTCTAATGCTTGCTTGCTTTCTGTTTGCTGAGAAAACTCTTCTTGCCATTGGTTTAAAAACCATTCTTGTACCAGCTTTCTATCCATATGTTCAAGTTTGTTAAACATGATGTAACTTCTAAAAGCGCTATATAAGGCTTCATTTGAACTATTGCCCTTTAAGTGAATCTCGATATATTTGATTAACTTAGGGTAAAAAACTGTCAGCAATTGACTTTGATACGCGTCATTTGCCGCCTCATCAACACTGCTATCGTACATGCCTAAACTATTTAGCCATGGGTTTTGCTCTTGATCATAAACAATGCTCGCTTTTGCCAGCGCATTTAAAGTCGGTAAGGTGTTGCGAATATCAGATGACCACTGGCTTTGTTTTTTAGCTTGCTCTTGATATTGACCAACATAACCTGCTACTTCATCCATGTAGGTTTTATGTTGAGTTAACGCACCAGACCACATTACAACTAACGCAATAGAGATACCTGCCATGGTGGTGTAAGCAGCTCGCTGACTCCACTTGATCAGTTTTTCATAAAAGCGGTTTGCGCCAACTAGCTCTGACTCAGTAAAGATAACATCTTTAAATAGCTTACCTAAAAAGTAACTTTTTCCCTGCTGCATGGCAGAGCTTGCACCGGTATTGGCAAAGCCAAAGTTTGAAGAAACCGATGACATAAGACGATCAATTGGTGTACCGTCTTGGGTACCACTGGTAAAGTAAACGCCACGTAAATAAGGCTGTAAGCTAAAGCGGTTTTGGGCAAAAGTTTGCTGAACAAAGCTATCAACCATCTCTTGCAAGTTTTCCATTTGCTGCGGAAAACCTTGAATAGCACTACGGCGTTTAATATCACGCTCGTTATGCACGCGAAATAGCACACGTTGATATAAACCTTTGATGATATTCTTGTATTCTTGAGTCAATTTACCAAAGTCTGGCGCTTGAGAAGGCTCTGGCGAATCAGGTAATGAAATCCCTAAAATTTGTTCTCGCTCTTCTTTGCCTAAGTCTTCGAAAAACTCACTAAAGCCAGAAACCAGATCGCATTTAGTAAACATTAGATAAACCGGAAAGCGCACTTCGAGTTTATCCATTAACTCATCAATACGAGTACGAATTACTTTGGCGTGTTTTGCGCGTTCCTCTTCTGTTTGCGTCAATAGCTCTTGCAAGCTGATCGCAACAATTGCGCCATTAATTGGTCTTCTGCGTCGATGTTTTTTCAATAAACTTAAGAAACCTTCCCACGCAGAGC
>CAJXPG010000225.1 GCA_913057925.1 uncultured Colwellia sp.
TTCTCTGGCATAGTCTTTTTATTCTTATCAGTAGTATAAAAATGACCAGTACCGGCACTAGAAACTAAACGAATTTTATCGCGCATAGTAATTTCCTTAGAATAAAGTGATTAAACTTTTTCGCCACGGGCACGGATGTCAGCTAATACTACATCAATACCTTTTTTATCGATAATACGCATTCCTTTCGGAGTTAAACGTAATTTAACGAAACGATTTTCACTCTCAACCCAAAAACGGTGAGATTGAAGGTTAGGTAAAAAACGACGACGAGTCGCGTTTCTTGCGTGAGAACGGTTGTTCCCTACGACTGGCTTCTTGCCTGTTACTTGGCAAACTTTAGACATTTGAGTCACTCCAATATTAATTTCAGCTCGAGCTATATTTCCCCAAGACCGTCGCCTCAGGATCCTGAAAAAGGTGGCATATTATAGAGAAACTGATTAACTAATACTAGCCTTAATAACAAAATACTGAAAAAACAGTGATTATTATTAATATTCATATAGTTAAAACGGATACAAAACGAAAAAACCCGCTTTTAAGGCGGGTTTTCGACTAAAATTTGATTCTTTCAAGGATAAAAAGTCAACAAAAATGAGAAAATCAATCGATTCTAGACTGCAACAATTTTTTTAATTGCTCATTTTGCTCTTTATTACATAATTCATCGATCAAAATACGTAAAATGTGGGATTTTGCCAGATCAGTCCCTTCTGATAAATTATGAAGCTGCTCTATAGCCTCTTCACTTAGGGTAAACGTTGCTCGTCGAAAAGGTTTATCCGTTTTATGTTTTACACCGGCTTTAATCGCTTGCGCTTGCTGATGCTCAATCTCAGTCATTGCAACATAGCGTTTAGCTTCACTAATCGCTTGCTTAAGATTTAATTTCTGGCAACTGTCAGCGTCAGGAACTTCGCTAACAATTTTAGGAACACCTTTCGCATAATCTTCAGCATCAGAGATAAACTCATCAATAGTGAAGTTTTTCTTTTTTGTTTTGCTATCCTTGCCTTTCTTTAAATCAGTTAAACTCATGTGAATTATCCGGTTCCATCGCCAGTAACTCTTCAGCAATAGCGATCATCTCTTGTGCGGCTTTACCTGTAGGGTCTATTTCGATAACTGAAGAACCTTTTTCTTCGCTATCATCATAAACATTACGATTATAGGTTACGGCATCTAAAACATTAATTCCATAGGAGCTACAGACTTCTTTAGCTTCAAGGATTCTACCTGCTTGGTTTGGCAATGCAGGACATTGAGTCACAACAAAAGAGGCTATCATTTTAGGGTTAACCATTTTACAAGTACTCAGCATATCTTCCATGTGGGGTACTGTTTTTAAGTCTCGTCTTTTAGGTCTTAAAGGAATAATGACATGGTCTGCAACTGACATTGCGGCACGTAATGCTAAGTTATCTTGACCGCCACAATCAACAATGACGTAATCATAATGTTGGACCAAGCTAAGCAAGTCGTTTCTGATTTTTCCATACAATTGAATACAGTTAATTGCTGGTAATGATGGGTCGGAATTTCGAGCTTGTATCCAGTCCGATGTTGTTCGTTGAGGATCACAATCAACCATCAATACTATTGCTTTTTTATTTGAGGCGAAATATACCGCTAAATTTTGTGCTAAGCAGCTTTTACCACTACCACCTTTTTCGCCACCCACTAATATCATCATGTTTGTTACCGTCCTTTACCACTATATAATTACCACCTTATCGTGATAATTGTAGTTCATTTTCAGAATCTTGCCTTAAGCTCACTGAAATTATAAAAGTTCTTTTCTAAGCGTTTTTATCGAGTATTAATGCTATTTCAAACCAACCACTTTCTTGTTTAATACAACGTAAAACCTTGCCATATAATTTTTGATTACTCGCATTAGCAGATTTAAAAACCACTGTAACCGGTGTATTTATCGGCAGGCTTTCATCACAATCTAATTTCAAGCCACCTCGCGCAAAGTCTAAACAGGCAATTTTTTTAATATGTTCAGTGCCTTGCTCATCAGTCCAAGTTATATCTACTAGCTCTTTTTCCATATCCAAACGAAATGATTGACGGCGCTCTATGTCCTCACTACTACTATCTGTCATTAGTTGATCCTTTTTTATATTTTCTTATTTTTACAAAGTCCTCTATTAAAAGTAATTGCCTTTCATGTTTTTCGCAAATAATCAGTTATATATAGCCACTATTATGAAAGATCGTTATGTTCAGCAAATGAATAACATTGATTCGCAGCAACAATGATATGATCGAGTACTCGCACATCAATTAACGCTAATGCCTGTGAGAGCCTATTGGTTATTTGCTTATCGGCAATACTCGCTTCAGCCACACCAGATGGATGGTTATGGGTTAAGATTACCGCCGCAGCATGCTGTTTAAGTGCTTGCTCAACAACAACTCGAGGATAAACTGCAGCAGCATCTAGCGTGCCAAAAAATAATCGTTCAAAAGCCAATACTTGATGTTGATTATCTAAAAAAAGTACCGCAAATATTTCTCGTTTTTCAAAACGCAGTTCACTCAACAAATAATCCTTTGTTGCTTGTGAGGATGTTAACGTGCAACCTTGTTGTTGCAACTGCTCCGCTAGATAACGCTTTGACATTTCTAAACAAGCTTGCAATTGTACGAATTTAGCAACTCCCAGTCCGTGCTTTGCACAAAACTCTTGTTCACTCGCACTGAAAATAGCCGCTAAACTACCAAAACTCGTTAACAGCTCCCTCGATAGTTCGACAACATTACAACCTTGTACGCCGGTACGTAGGAATATTGCCAACAGCTCAGCATCACTTAAACTTGCCGAGCCTAAATTCAATAACTTTTCTCTTGGCCGCTCTAATTCTGGCCAATTTTTTAATAAACTTGCTTTTAAAAGTACTTCTTTTGTCATGACAGCATCCTTGCTTTACGTTTCGCTATTTTTATCGATTAATTACCGTCTTTATTTAACAACAGTTATTTTTAAATAAAGATAATAAATGTTATCTTATCAACCATATTGTTTACTTTAAGATTAGCAGCTTATGCAAACTCTTCAGGACAAAAAAATTGTATTAGGTGTTACCGGTGGTATCGCCGCCTATAAAACACCTGAGTTAGTACGTCGACTTAAAGATCACGGCGCTGATGTGCGTGTGGTCATGACCGAGGGCGCTAAAGCCTTTATTACGCCATTATCTCTTCAAGCAGTGTCTGGCAACCATGTTTCGGATAGTTTACTCGACAGCCAAGCAGAGCTCGCCATGGGGCATATTGAATTAGCCAAATGGGCTGATATGATTTTAATAGCGCCTGCGACAGCCGATGTTATTGCTCGTATCACCGCAGGCATGGCGAATGACTTACTTTCAACACTGTGCCTAGCCACCAGTGCACCAATCGTTATTGCCCCAGCAATGAATCAGCAAATGTGGCATGCTAAAGCGACTCAAGCCAATATAAGCACGTTAATACAACGCGATGTATTTATTTGGGGGCCTGGCTCAGGCGAACAAGCTTGTGGCGATGTTGGTTTAGGTCGCATGTTAGATGTAGATGAAATCGTTACCTTAAGTAGTGACTTTTTTGTTGATAAATATCTGCAAGATCAACACTGGGTAATCACGGCAGGGCCTACTCGTGAAGCAATAGATCCTGTTCGCTATATTTCCAACCATAGCTCAGGAAAAATGGGCTACGCTATTGCTCATGCTGCAATTCGAGCAGGTGCAAAAGTAACACTGATATCTGGTCCGGTTAATTTAGCAGCGCCAATTGGCTGTGAGCTAATTCAGGTAACTAGTGCACAACAAATGCATGAAAAAGCACTGAAAAATGTTGCTCAAGCTACCACATTTGTTGCTTGTGCCGCTGTTGCTGATTATCGGGTTGCAGATATAGCTGAAGAAAAAATCAAAAAAGATAATGAACATATGCAAGTCGCACTGATAAAAAATCGCGATATTGTTGCAGATGTTGCAAAGTTAGCCGATAAACCTTTTATCGTTGGTTTTGCTGCAGAAACTCAAAATGTAGAACATTATGCTCGCGGTAAGTTAATGCGTAAAAATCTAGATTTAATTGCTGCTAATGATGTTGCCAAGGCTGGTCAGGGGTTTAACAGTGATGATAATGCCTTAACTCTTTATAGTGCAATTGATAAAACTGACATCCCTTTGGCGAATAAGCAAATAATAGCCAAACAGCTTGTATCACTAATAAACAAACACTATTTAGCTAAAGTCACAGAAAAATAACTTTGTTTGAATTACCTTAATAACGAGCAAAAATCTTAATACATCGGATAGAACAATAACAATAGAGAATATTTTCATATGGTCGCCACACAAAATAAAAATCAAAAGCCAAACCGTAAACATCAAATATTAGAATGCTTAGCGTTAATGTTACAAAACTGTCCAGGACAGCGTATCACTACAGCTAAGTTAGCTGCAGAGGTAGGTTTTTCAGAAGCGGCTTTGTACCGTCACTTTCCATCTAAAGCGCGTATGTTTGAAGGTTTAATTGATTTTATTGAAGAGTCTATTTTCTCTCG
>CAJXPG010000226.1 GCA_913057925.1 uncultured Colwellia sp.
CTAGTACGGTCTCGTGGGCTCGGAGATGTGTATAAGAGACAGCTTTAGTGCAGTTAATTGATACTAAAAACCTGGATATCAAAATTGCCGCACCGCTTTCAATTGCCCCATATTTGAAGCGAGGTAATAAAGTGATGGTGAAATGGAATCAACACTTAATTGAATTACCTGTACGTACCTGGAGCCAAGCAGGAAACCAATCATCTCGCACATTTGATGTTAGGCTAGCTGCTGATGGTATTGATATGTTAGCAGGTACTGCGGTTACGGTATCACTGCCAAAACAACAGCCTAAACAAGCTCTTTTAGTGCCGCGCGATGCGTTGATGTTGCGTGAAAATGAGACCTATGTTTTAACCATTGATGATGAGCAAAAGGCACATAAAGTTTCAGTGTTGATTGGACAAGGGGTTGACAGTTGGGTGTCAGTGACCGGGGCGCTTTCAGTCGATGATAGTGTTGTTATTCGTGGCGGCGAGCGTTTACAGCAGGGTGCTAAAGTTCGATACGCCGAGGATAAAAAATCGAAATTGGTTGCGACTATCAATTAAACCTTTTTGCATTAAACCTTCTTGGATTAAATCATTGAAAGTTTTGCTAACAAGCGTAATTAACGCTTGTTAGCATAGCCGACTTGTGTGGCCACGAGTCGGCTTTTTTACATTACCGAGTAGTTGATTATTACTTGGTTTTGCCTAATAAGGTAAAGATATTCTTGGCAATATCGGTATTGTCAATCTTCCCTTTAAACATGTCTTTGCTAGGGCCAAAGGCATATACCGGCACATCAATGCCCGTGTGACCGCCTGTAGTCCATCCGCTATTGGTTCGCTTGTCGATAAGTGCTTTAACAGCGACGTAAGTGCTGTTTTTAACACTTGGTTTAATTTTTACTAGTTTCTGAGCATTTTTATCTAATGCTTGATACTCAATGGCTAACTTTGCACCTTCTATTTTAGCTTGTTTGATTACTTCAACTTCTGCTTGAGTAACTGAAAAATTAAGAAGCTTGCTGCTTTCTATTACCGTGACATCAGTTTTAGCTAGCTTATTGGCAATTTTTTGAGGTGAGCGCTGCATGGTATGCAATACTTTAGGGTTCCATTCATATTTACCATCTGCGGCAATGGTAAAACCACCTGTGCTGTGATCAGCGGTAAGGACAACTAAAGTGTCAGGGTTGTCGTTAACATATTGCTCAAGGTATTCCATGGTTTTTGCGAGGTCGCGCATTTCTGCCATAGCAGAGGCAATGTCGTTACTGTGGCCAGCCCAATCAACCTGGCTTGCTTCAACTAACAGAAAGTAGCCTTTATTGTCTTTCTGGTAGTTATCTAAATGCTTTGTAGCAGCTTTGGTCATCGTTGATAAACGAAATTCATTGCTGTCATCAAGTGCCCAAGGTAGGGCAATTTTGCCAAATAAACCTAACACGGGTTTATTTTCAGGTAAGTTATTTACGTCTTTAAAATCATCAAGGTAATGAAAGCCTGCAGACTTGAACTCTTCAACTAAGCTCCTGTCTTCACGAATATAATATTCCCAGCCGCCACCTAAGTAGATATCGGCCTTGATGCCATCGTCTAGGTAACTATCTGCAATAGCGTTATAGTTTCTTCTGCTTTCATTATGGGTTAGATATGACGCTGGCGTAGCATGATTAATTTGCGAAGTAACTACAATACCTGTGCTCTTACCTTGCTTCTTAGCCCATTCAAGTACAGTTTCGACCGGCTTTTTATCAACGTCCAAGCCGATGGCGCCATTGTAACTTTTTACCCCTGTCGCTAACGCTGTCGCAGCGGCAGCTGAGTCGGTAACATAGCCAGAAACGCGTGCAGGGTAGGTACTTGCCATACCAACAAGGTGTCGGTCAAACACTGTTTCTTCGATAGCCGCTGTGTCTGGGTTATCGTTAAAGTAGCGATAAGCTGTGGTGTATGCGGGCCCCATACCATCAGCAACAACCATAATAATATTTTTTGGTGTATTAGAAGAGTCTGTTGATGCTAAATCAGGCGCTTGCGTATAAGTACAGGCACCAAGTGCGAGACTAACAAAAACGGTTGAGAGTAATTTTTTCATTTTGATAACTTTTATTTTATTGATTAAGGGGTTGTGTTTGTTGCAAGGGTTAACCAAACAAGACGATGATCTGAAGATGCCTTTCTATCCTTGATTAATCGAAAGCTGTCATCGCTTGGTAGTGGCCAGAAGACACCAGAATCTTGAATAGTTAAACCTACTTTTGAAGGTAAAACATAGTCTGCTCGCATGCGCCAAAAAGCCGTATGATGCTTAGCATTTATATTCTCTGGAGCATGTAACTTTGCTCCTGTGCTTTGTGGTAATGCATCTTGAATTTGCTCATTGGCCAAGAGTGTTGAAATACCAGTTTCAATAGCGTCACCATCAACGCTCGATGCATTTAAGTCACCAAGAATTACAAATGACTGCCCAGACTTAATGCCGCCCTTATTGCCTTTGTCATCATATATGTAAGCTGATGCTTGAGCAGAGAGGTAATCTTGCCAAAAGCGAATTTCATCATGATTACGTTTGCCATTTCTATCTTCAGGACCATCAAAAACAGGTGGTGTTGGGTGGCTAGCTAAAACATGAATGGTTTTACCATTAACATTTACCGGTACATCCCAGTGAGACTTGGATGATAATCTTAACGCTTGCCAAGTTTCTTTGCTGTACCAGGGGTTATTCGTTGTTGGGTCTATTGGCATTAAGGCATTTGGCATATCATGCCATTTAAAGTGTTGGAAGCTTCTTATTTGGTCAAAATCAATTGGATATTTTGATAACAAAGCCATACCAAAGTGACCAGGAAAGTGACCGTAACCAAAACCATCACCCGGTAATTTACCCTTAATGCCATCGCCGTCAATATCTAAACCTGAGTTGACGCCAGTATTCACCGGTGCTTGGTAATAGTATGGGAAATCAATGGCCTTTTGACCTTGCTGGCTTACGTTTAAATAATCAGTGATAAAGCTTTTTAATGCTTGGCTGTTATCATTTAAATAATCAAATTCATTAAGCAGAATTATGTCAGGGTTTACTCGCTGAATGATCTCAGCAATATTTTTAATTTGCTGATGATCGCTCGCTAAAGCATTAGCCAATGTTTTTGTTGAAACATTTACCGGTTCACCACGCTTGTGTTCACTGTAATTTAGCGCTTCCATACTAACGTTAAACGTAGCGACCTTTAATGTGGTTGCTTGTACACTAGACATAACAGCTAATCCTGTGAAAAGAATTGAAGAGAAAATAGCTTTCATCATTATTTTTTCTCGCTTAAGCCACAGCCTCTAAGAATAATATCGCAAAGAAAGGTGATGACTTGCTCAACATCTTCCTCTTCAAAATCTGCTCGATTCATTATAGTTAAAATTTGCGTTTCAAAATCTGCGTAATGCTGTGTTGCAGACCAAATGAGGAAAATTAGATGAACGGGATCAACATCAGCCATCTCGCCACTGTCTATCCACTGTTGGAATAATTTAGCTTTCTCTCTTACCCACTGTCGTTGGTAAGTTCTAGCATAATCTTTTAAATGTTGCGCCCCTTGGATGATCTCCATAGCATAAATTTTAGACGCTTCAGGGTGGTTAAAAGACATCCTTACTTTAGCTTCGATAATTTTTTCTATCGCAACCTTTGGTCCGTGCTCAGGATCAATGTCACCAATACCTTCATCCCACATTTCTAAAGTATGCTCGAGCACAGCATGGTAAATGTTTTCTTTATTTTTAAAGTAATAAAGAATGTTTGCTTTGGGCAGCTCTGCACGATCAGCAATCGATTGAACCGTAGCACCTCTATAGCCTTGTAAAACAAATTCAGTTCTAGCGGCGGCTAAAATTTTTACTTGGCTTTTTGCTCGAATATTACCGGTTTTCTTGGTTTGGTTAGTGCTACTCATGCTCTTCACTCAGGGGTTGTTATTGTATTTATAGTGTCTAGTGACAGTTTTATTGCGACTTTTTACCAGTCGTGCTGGCATAAGTCACACATTTTCTTAATTTTTTGTTAACTGATTGGCCAGGTGACTAATTGGTTAACTTTGTATATTGCATAATTATCTTGGTTATAAATGTAATTTATTAACAAGGAAAAGTACATTATATTGCGACTTGATTACAAAATTATTATGAATGCTATAAAACTTAATATATTAATTTCACACGGTAATGATTTTACCTTACTGTTTTTTTAATCTTTCCTTTAGGACAATAATTTAATGGGCTACAAAGCACCTTGTATACTGTTTTATAGTCTATTCTGGTTTATTTACTGACCATTTGGAAAGTTTCTTATGCTAAAGAGTAATTAAAATAGCACTTATTGATAACAATATTTTATATAGAGAGTGTTTGAGATGCTGTCTCTTATACACATCTGACGCTGCCGACGATCTACTCTGTGTA
>CAJXPG010000227.1 GCA_913057925.1 uncultured Colwellia sp.
AGATCTAGTACGGTCTCGTGGGCTCGGAGATGTGTATAAGAGACAGTTACAAAATCGTTTTTTTCACCTGCTGCTGTAACAACAACTCCTCTTAAATCTAAGGCTTGAAGTTTAACGAAATCAGGAGAGAGAGATTTAATTTGAGATTCATTATCAAGAACCACTATATAATCAAAAGCTACAAGTGTTTTAGTTGGCTCAACTCCTAATGCCTCCTTTAATAACGTAGGAGTGTCGATAGGTTTAGCGTCGCTAGCAGGAAAGCTCATACTATATCCCGAACTTGACCTACCAACCTCTAATTCCCCGCTTTTTGTATAAAACAATATGGATTCTTTAGCATAACCAATATGTTGAAATAAAACATGAGCAGCTGCCAAAGTCGCATGACCACAAAGATCAACTTCATCTTCAGGTGTGAACCAACGTAAAGAATAACCATTCCCTTCAGCTACAAAAAATGCAGTTTCAGATAAGTTGTTTTCTTCGGCAATTTTTTGAAGAAGTTCATCAGAAAGCCATTCATTAAGTGGACATACTGCAGCAGGGTTACCTTCAAATATATTATTTGCAAAGGCATCAACCTGGTATATTTTTAATTCCATTGTTTAAAGTTACTCCATACTTATCGGAAAAACATAACGCCCTCGTTAAGGGCTAAAATATTGAGGGACGAAACACAGGCAACTGTGCTTTGTCCAGGTAAACAGCTTGCTATGTAAGACTACCTTCTGAAACTACAACAGGTAAATCCATACAGCCATAGTCCACATCAAATTGACTTAATACACATGTTAATTGACCACGATGATGAGTTTGGTGATTAAATATATGTTGAGTAACGTCTGCAACTGCTTTCGTTATAGAGTCACCTTCAGTTGTTGTATAAGTAACAAGTTTTTCACAATCATCTTCAGTTAAATTGGTGCAATAGTAATCTATTAATTCATCTACTTGTTGTCTTAAGCTGGCAAGCTCAGGTAAATGCTTGTGATAAATATCTTGAGGTGATTTAGGGCAAGGAAACTTATCAAAATCTTTCATTTTCAGTTGCCCGATTTCATTTGAAGCTAAGCGACCTAATAAAATAAGATCCCCGAAAATAATATGATTCCAATAACTAATTATATTAGGAAAGAAAGAGTTTGTTTCTTTCTCTAAAATATCAATTGGTAAAGCTAAACAGCAATCCATTAATTGAGCATTCATCCGCTGATTGTAAAGCGACATCATCCTGAAATTTTTTGCCAAACTCAATTGGTACTCCTAAGAACATAGACATAATGACTCCCCACGAGGTGCTAGCCTCCATTATCGTGGGTTAGCTAAAAGCCAGAGCCATAATTAGTTTGTAAACAACTAAATAGCGGAGGCTAGCATGTACAACAATAACATAATTTTTATTGGATTAGATACCCATAAAACATTTACTCAAGTTGCTGTTTTGCAAGATAATCGTGGGGCAAAACCTGAAGCGCTTGGCAAAATAAATACCAACAAATCTTCCTTTGTAAAACTGGCTCGACAGCTCCAATCGCGTTTTCCTAAAGCAACACTGCACTTCATTTATGAAGCAGGCCCCTGTGGCTATTGGATATATCGACTACTCACAAGCTTAAGCCATTGCTGCTATATCGTTGCTCCATCACTTATTCCTAAAAAAGCCGGTGATAGAGTAAAAACTGACAAGCGTGACGCCGCAAAACTTGCCAAATTATTTAAGGCAGAAGAGCTAACAACTATCTATGTGCCTGAAGCTGAAGATGAAGCAATCAGAGACTTATCCCGTGCACGTGAAACAGCCATGAAAGATTTAAAGGATGCCAAGTTTCAACTTAAAGGGCTATTCCTTCGAAACAACATTAAGTGTGCTGTAAAAGACAATTGGTCTAATCAACATTTACGTTGGCTTGCTGAATTGGTATTGCCCCATCATAGCCAACAAATTGTTTTGCAAGAAATGATACAAACTATTACTGAGCGCATTAGACGTGTAGAGCGACTCGTTAATGAACTTGAGTATCAAGTTAAACAATGGCGCTATTATCCCGTAGTGAAAGCGATACAAGCTATGCGAGGCGTTAGGATGTTAGTGGCTGTTGGCACTATTGCCGAATTAGGGGATCTAAGACGTTTTGATCATCCCAGGAAACTCATGGCCTACCTTGGTTTAGTACCAAGTGAAAGTTCAAGTGGCGATAAGAGACGGCTAGGTAAACTCACTAAATGTGGCAATGGGCGAGCAAGACGCCTACTGATTGAAGGTGCACAAACGTATAAGCACAAGGCAAATATTTCAACTGAACTACAAAAGCGGCAAGAAGGGTTAAGCAAAGAAGTTATTGATATTGCTTGGCAAGCACAGTTGAGGTTGTGCCGTCGATATCAACGACTAATGCAAAAAGGCAAACATCGTAATGTCGTGGTTGCTGCAATTGCGAGAGAAATGATTGCTTATATTTGGGCGATATCGCGAGAAGTAGTAATAAGCTCAACCGATCCAAAAACACGTATTGCAAGGTTACCTGTATGAGTAAAGGTTTAGAGTTAACGTATGTAGATCAAGCATCGGCTGTGACACAACTACCGAGGGCGTTAGGATGGCAACGACACTGACGTATCGTTGAACCACGAGCATAGACTGAAGACAGGTGTCACGACGGAACAAGTAAGGTAGGCGCTGTTAACCAATAGGTTAATAATCCACGAATATCAGCATGATAACCGACGAATTTACTTGCTTCATCTACTGCGTTAACTCATTTATTGAGAAACAAAGAAATTATGGCTCGAAAAAAGGCAAAGATTTTTATGGTTTAACTTGACGTGGGGAGTCATACCAACGCCCCATTAATGGGGGAATAACGGTTTGCTAAAATGTTGAGGAACGAAACAGCAAACTGTTTTTTGTCCTTGTTTATTAGCTTGTTATGCGCTGGTTGCGACAACCACAAACAGCGCCATTTATATAAGATTTCGTGGCAGCCAACCGTAGAAGTAAAAAGCTCCCAAGCAGCGCGACACACCAAACCGTGAATTTTGAGCCACTTAAATAAAGTAGCGTTTTATCACCAAACCAATACTGGCGAAAAACTGTTTAGCCAAAAGCTGAAACAGAATTATTGGCACGTAAGTTACCAAAACAAAGCAAAGGCAACAAGTGCGATATTCTTTGTAAAATGCAAACCATGAAAAAACAATTAAAATTGAATTCGCGATGACCGCATAACGCTTTGCTAAGGGGAAAATTGCTGTTGGCTATAATGCGCGAAGCGCAGCCAACTGTAATTTTTCCGTTTGAGCAACTTGTTATATGCAACGGTGGTTGTAGCCAAACACTGCACGAACTTAAGTCACCCGTAATAATAAAACCTAACCGTAAACTTTTACGCTACACGCGAAAGGTTGAACAAAATTAATAGCGTTGCCACCTTTGAAAAAGGTAAAAGAGGCAATGCTTATTAATGCTGATGCTTTCTAGTTTTAGCGTGAAACTATGAACTAAAAAGCACTTTACCTAAAGCTTATTTTTATTAGCATATAACGCCTCGCTAACGGGCGCAAAATTGTTGGCTAAAATTAGCGAAGAATGAGCGCAAGCCAACTGTTTTGCGTCCACTTTAAGCGACTTGTTAGCTAACGGTTACTCGATATAAAGTAGTAACCATTGAAAACAGCGTCTTTCACTGGGTTTTGAACTAATTGCCTAATTGGAGTATATGCTTGGATATTATGAGTATGTCCAAACTCAGATACTATTTCTAGCATTCCACGCTCATACGCAAACTTTACATCTTGGTCTGGCGTTAACTTATAAGTACCACCGCAAAAAAATTGATTACTTTGGTTGTAGTTTTCTTGAACGTACTTATTAATTATCAGTGATTCTGTTGGTACTTTTGACATTTTAGGTTGCTTTAAAAGTACGCCTGAAAAATCGATAGAGTAATCAAATTTGATTGCCTCACCAGCTAATACGTTAAAACAACCTAGACATAGAATTAAAATAAATACTTTCATCGCGATCAACCCTCCGTAGTTAGCTAACGCCACAATAAGCGGCTAAGTATTGTTGGCTAAAATGTGAAGCGAAGCGGAACCGAGCCAACTGTACGTGTCCGTTTGATTGCCTTGTTAGCAGTATTTACGCTGCTGAATCGTTGTTGACACGACCACCGATAATACTTGCTGAAACTGCACACCACACCGCAGAAACAGTTCCCATTAATGCAGGAGTAGATTCTATTGCAGATGACATGTGAAGACCAAATAATGTTGCTAATAGCCCTACTGATAAGCCAGCAATAGCAAAGGATTGATTTCGTAATTGAATTTTCATGTAACACTCCATGTTTTGATAAATGATTATACCTGTCTCTTATAC
>CAJXPG010000228.1 GCA_913057925.1 uncultured Colwellia sp.
TCGGCAGCGTCAGATGTGTATAAGAGACAGGTGTTTAAGTTTACTTATCTACTTTATTATTTGCTATTAAGGTTTTAGCTGAGTTAACTTACTGTAACTTCGCTCAAGCCTTTAATTGCCTTTAGGCAGTAACAACCATTTAAAATTTTTGTTACTGCTCACCTTCTTGATTTCGCTGCTTCGCTAATTGTTGTAGCTGCTTAGATTGTTCGTGTAAGCTAGTGCGAACTAAAATTTCTCTATCTTCTTCACGAATAAAGTGAAAAGTGGTTTTATGAGTGAATTTTCCATCTACAGACTCCACTTCAATAACCTCTCCAAAACAATACAGCGCGCAGTTATTGTCGAGTAAAAATATTTTAAGCTCTATAATTTCACCGATGTTAAAAGCCTTCGGGGCGTTAAATTTTATTCCCCCACCACCAAATTTTATTCCTTGAAAGCGAAACTGTTCTTCGTCTTGCTGACTAAGAATATAGCCAACCAGTAAATCAATCTTTTGGGATTGATGGTTTAGGAAGGTAACAAGTTGAGCTGCACTACTGCCAAGGTTTTGCAGTGGCCTAAGTGCTGACTGATCTATGGTGTTAACATCGGAAGCCAGTTTGAAAGGCGTTGGCATTTTCGCCATAAATTCATTGAAACTATAGTGCTGACCATTTTCAATTGCTTTAATATTGACAGTAAACTCGTGTTCAATGGCGAAGAACTCATGATACTGGGCTAGCTTTTGTTCAAGAGAGAGTGTGGGCATGATACTTTGATTCCATGTAGATAATAAATTCTTCTGTCAATTAAGTGGGTAGCTATAAAATAATTTCCTCACTGATCTTATACCAGAAGTTTGTAACATTACATATCTCAACCGCTATTTATCTCAGACAATATTAGCGACTGTGTTATGCTATCTGCCATTATCAATTGAGCGCATATAAAAATAATACCTTAATGTTTCAACCTATTAGTATCTTCATTGGTCTGCGTTATAGTCGCAGCAAAAGCTCAACGGGCTTTGTTTCTTTTATCACCTTTTTTTCTACTGTGGGTATTTTATTAGGCGTTGCTTCACTTATCACCGTTGTCTCGGTTATGAATGGCTTTGAAGGTGAATTAAAAAAACGTATTCTCGGCATAATCCCTCATGTCATCGTTAGCCATGATACTTCAGAAAATCCCAAAGCAGATTTTACCTGGCCTGCTTTACGTGAAGAGTTAATGACTCAACCCCATGTTTTAAGAGTTACTCCTTTTCTTGAAAGCGAGGCGCTGATTCAATCCGCCAGTAGCCTACAAGGTGTTTTGGTTCAAGGCATAATGCCAAAATTTGAACAAGAAAATATTATTACCACTCATATGGTTGCCGGCAGCATAGATAATCTAACTACACAATCTTATTCAGTAGTCATTGGTCAATCCTTAGCAAATAACTTACAAGTTAGCATTGGTGATGAAGTCAGGCTTGTCTTGCCAAATAAAAGTGTTTTTACGCCAATGGGGCGCATTCCCGTTCAACGAGTGTTTAACGTCGCAGGGATTTTCCATATTGGCTCACAAGTTGACGATTCCATGGTCTATGTCGATAGCCGTTATGGCGCAAAACTACTGAGAAGAAGTGGTGATGGTATTGATAAGCTCCGCCTTTATTTAGACGATGCTTTTAATGCTAAGCAAGTTGTAGAATCCCTTGAAAAGCCAACTAAAGGCTCTGTCAATCAAGACAGTAAATCTGTTACCTATAGTACTTGGGATGAAAGCCAAGGCGCCTTATTCTCCGCGGTAAAAATGGAGAAGAATATGATGTGGTTAATGCTCAGCTTAATTGTTGCGGTTGCCGCTTTTAATATTGTGTCGGCGCTGGTAATGGTTGTTGTTGAAAAGCAAGCAGAGATTGGCATATTGCAAACTTTGGGCTTAGCTAGATTAGACATTATCAAAATATTTATAACACAAGGTATGGTGAATGGCTTGTGGGGCGTTAGTTTAGGTGGCTTACTTGGCATATTTATCGCCTTAAACTTGAATGACATTATGTTAATTGTCGGTGTTAATTTATTTGGTCTAGGGATGCAAGACTTGCCAGTAAGGCTTGAGTGGTTTGATGTATTAACCATTATTTGCTCGGCATTGGTGATGAGTTTTATCGCCACACTTTATCCGGCTTATCAAGCATCAACCACTCAACCTGCCCAAGTATTACGAAATGAATAAGGTTAACTATAAATGAGCAAAGTATTACAGTGTTGTCAGCTATCAAAATCATATAATCAAGGTGATATTGAAACTAAGGTATTAAATAACTTAGAGCTTAGTGTTGATAAAGGTGAGCTGTTAGCCGTTGTTGGTAGCTCAGGTTGTGGGAAAAGTACCTTTTTACACCTTGCTGGCGCATTAGATACGCCAAGTGCGGGAAAAGTGCTAATTAACGATGTAGATATTCATCAACTATCTGACAAGGCTAGGGCGAAATTTCGTAATCAACATATTGGTTTCATCTACCAATTCCACCATCTAATGATGGAGTTTAGTGCCCAAGAAAACGTTGCTATGCCTTTAATGATAAAGGGTGAAGCACCTAAGAAGGCGTTGTTAGCCGCTAAGGAAATGCTAGAGCAAGTTGGTTTGGCTCATAGAATTGATTATCGACCATCACAACTCTCTGGTGGTGAAAGACAGCGAGTCGCTATTGCTAGAGCGCTAGTTACTAAGCCATCATTAATTTTAGCAGATGAACCAACAGGTAACTTGGACAGTGACACTGCTGAGCAAATATACCAACTTATCAGAAGCTTGAACAAAGCGGTTAATACCAGTTTTGTCATTGTTACTCACGATTTAGCCCTTGCTAGTCGAATGGACAGGCAAGTGAAATTGGTTAAAGGACAGTTGCAATCATTTTCTGGGCAAAGTGATGCTGAGGTTAATGATAACCAAGCAACCAGCGACTCTTCTTTAAGCACCGAAGAAACAGCAAAAGCTGACTCTGCAGTAAGTGAGCGACATGTTTAAACCGTTAAGTATCTTTTTAGGTTGGCGTTATGTACGTAGTCGCCATGGCAATGGTTTTTCTGCCTTTATCTCAGCATCTTCTACTATAGGAATTGCCTTAGGGGTAACCGTGTTAATTGTTGTACTGAGTGCAATGAATGGTTTTGAGCGAGAGTTATCACAAAAACTATTGTCTATTGTTCCTCATGTAGAGCTAGTCAGTGTTAATGAGCCAATAAAAGATTGGCCGAACAGTGTTAAGCATGTAGAAGCTGAGCAATCTGTTATTGCCGCTGCTCCGGTGATAAAAATGACCGGCATGCTACAACATGGTTTGCAACTTAAAGCGGTAGCAGTGCGCGGCATAGATGCTAATTTGGAACTACGAGTATCGAGTATCTCTGATTATATTATTGCTGGAGAGTGGCAAGGGCTAGAGTCAACAGAAAACAACAATACTATTGTCATCGGTAGTGGGGTGGCAAAAAAGCTTTCCGTCGGGGTTGGTGATAAAATACAGTTGTTATTACCACCGCCACAAAGTGGCAATAACATTAACCAAGCCTTTTCTGCGCCAATTACTCGCCATGTCCAAGTGGTAGGTATCTTCAAGTTTGGTGGCACTATTGATGATACTTTAGCGTATGTCCCTATTTCACAAGCCAGTGATGTAATGGGCTATCAAGCTAATGAAACACAAGCATTACGATTGAAAGTGAATGATGTTTTTGACGCGGCTAAAATTGCCAGAAGTGTTGCTTACAATTTTGACCATTACGTTTATATAAATAATTGGATGCGTACAGAGGGACATTTGTATAATGATATTCAATTAGTGCGTATGGTGATGTTTATTGTTTTGGTGTTAGTGATTGGCGTGGCAAGCTTTAATATTGTTTCCACTTTGATCATGGCTGTTAATGAGAAACAAGGTGATATTGCCATATTAAAAACCATGGGCGCGAGCTCACAAACCATTATGTTTGCTTTTATCGTACAAGGGCTGGTCAATGGTGTTGTTGGTAGTTTACTTGGCGCATTGTGCGGTGTTTATTTTGCCTTAAATCTAACAGATATCATTTCATCGATAGAGCAGTTCTTTGGCGTTACCTTCTTATCTGGTGATGTGTACTTTATCGACTACCTTCCAAGTGTCTTAAACCATAGTGATGTGTACGCAACAGTCGTTACAGCATTACTCATGAGTTTTATCGCGACACTTTATCCAGCATGGCGAGCTACAAAAATTGAGCCTGCACAAGTATTAGGTCAGCAGTAATACCAATCCATCTAAAGAAGTGACCACTTAGAACTGCATGGACGATATTAGAAC
>CAJXPG010000229.1 GCA_913057925.1 uncultured Colwellia sp.
AGACAGTTATAGACTTGTGCCACAAGACAAATATCAGCAACGGTTACCTTGTCACCAAAGCAAAAATTACCCGCGCTCGTTTGTAACTGCTGTTCTACAGCCTTAAAACCAATAGTCATCCAGTGTTCAATCCACGCCTGCTTTGCTTGAACTGTAGCCTTTAAATCATTCGCTAAATATTGCTGCACCCGTAAATTATTTAAAGGATGAATTTCACAGGCTATATCTAAAGCAAGCGCTTGTACTTTCGCTTTTGCTTTAGCATCTTTAGGAAATAGCGATTGCTCTGAATTATAGCTATCTAAGTAATCAATTATCGCCAATGATTGGTTTAATGAAAAATCCCCATCAACTAGGGTTGGCACTAAATGGCTAGGGTTAATTTCACTGTAGGCTTCGCTATGCTGTTCGCCACCATTCTTAACAAGGTGCACAGAGATAGATTCAAAGGCAATATTTTTTAAATTAAGGGCAATACGTACTCGGTACGCTGCGGTAGACCGCCAATAGCCGTAAAGTTTCATAGTGATCCTATTTATTATTTTCTAACGATAAACAAAAATGCTAATCACCAAGCCAAATGAGCAAAATAGTTGCCTTAGCATGAATAATTAGCATTTACCTAATAAAGCACTAACTCTGCTTTAAACAATGAACCAGAGAAGGAAGTTATTAACCTTTATATTCAACAACTTTTTGATCGATAGCACCAAAGATACTAGCACCGTCATTATCAAACATTTCAATGCGAACTGTATCACCAAAACTCATAAATGAAGTACTTGGTTTGCCATCAGCGATTATTTCTAACATACGTGTTTCAGCTAAACAGCTTGAACCCGCCGAGCGATCATAGTTTGAAATGGTACCTGAGCCAATAACACAACCAGCAGATAATGGTCGAGTTTTTGCTGCATGGGCAACAATAGTAGGGAAGTCAAAAGTCATATCAACGCCACAGTTAGGCTGACCAAACAGTTCTTTGTTTAAATGCGTAGTTAATGGTAAATGTAACTTTTTACCATCCCAAGCATCACCTAATTCATCAGGAGTTACTGCAACTGGAGAAAAAGCGCTTGAAGGTTTAGAAGCAAAAAAGCCAAAGCCTTTAGCTAACTCACCTGGGATAAGGTTACGTAGTGATACATCGTTAACTAACATTAATAGTTTAATGTGAGATGCCGCTTGCTCTGGTGAAGTGCCCATCGGCATATCATCGGTAATTACCGCCACTTCTGACTCAAAATCAATACCAAACTCTTCGCTCGCTACGTTAATATCATCACGAGGCCCGATAAAAGCATCAGAGCCACCTTGGTACATTAATGGATCAGTCCAAAATGTTTCAGGCATTTCAGCATTTCGTGCTTTACGCACTAACTCAACATGATTTACATAAGCGCTACCATCTGCCCATTGATAAGCACGAGGTAATGGCGATTCACAATCTGCTTGTTCAAATGCTAACGTATCTGAAATTTCATTGTTGTTTAGTGCTTGGTAAACTTCTGCTAACTTAGGTGAAATTTCAGCCCAGTTATCTAAAGCACCTTGCAAGGTAGCAGCTATATCGCTAACTACAACGGCTTTACTTAGCGCGCGGTTAACTACTACAAGTTGGCCATCGCGAGTATTATTCTTAAGTGTTGCTAATTTCATTATTAAACCTTTTTAATCAAATAGTATCGATAAGCTATCAATATATTAAAGCATAAAAGTATGGTACGAATTTTTTCAACGACAACCAAGCACTTGCGACAGCTTAATTAAAAACTTACGGAATAATTTCTTTACGCATAAAATTACAGCCAACTTATTAGAGTTAGGGTATTTAACTGGTTAAATTTTTACCGTCTTTTTATTTATATCGTACTCGCGTAATTTATTTGCAATAGCGGTATGGCTTAGACCAAGTTTTTTCGCTAGTTGACGCGTGCTTGGGTATGCGGGGTAAAGTTTACGTAATAAGTCTGCTTCAAAGTTTTTCACCGCAGCATCAAGTGTCCCTTCAAATTCTTGCTCTAAGTAACCGTGTTCACGAGTATAAGCTGGTAGTTGCAAGTGGCTTGTTTCTATTTCGTCTCCTTCAAGCAGGGAGGCTGCGCGAGTTAACACGTTTTCTAATTGACGAATATTCCCTGGCCAAGGGTAATGCTCAATAAAGTCACGACAATCATCACTTACTTTAAGGTGTGTTCTACCAATTTGTTGAGCCGCTTTGACAATGAAGAACTCCGCCAATGGCAAAATATCGCTACGGCGTTCTCTTAATGCAGGTAAAGTTAAGCCGAAAACATTTAGACGATAATACAAATCTTCTCTGAACTCCCCTAGAGAAACAAGGTTAAGTAAATCCTTATTAGTAGAGCTAATAATACGAACATTTACTGTCACTTCTTGTTCAGAGTCAACACGTCTAAAACTGCCATGTTGAATAACACGTAATAGTTTACTTTGCAGTTTCGCTGACATTTCACCAATTTCATCAAGAAAAACAGTGCCGCCATCAGCTAACTCAAAAATGCCACGCTTACTTTGAACTTGTTCTTTTTCACCCACACCAAATAATTCCGACTCTGCTACATCATCAGGTAAAGCGGCACAATTCAGTGTCATAAATGGGTTTTCAGCGCGTTCACTTGCACCATGACATGCTCTGGCCAGTAGTTCTTTTCCGGTGCCCGTTTCGCCCATAATCAATATTGACGAGTCAAGCGAAGACATGCGTTTTGCTTCCCTAATAACTTTGCGCATTGCACTAGAGCTTGCTTGAATCCCCAAGAAAGTATTTTCATTGGGTTGTTTAAAAGCACTCATCTGTTGCCCTAGTCGTGCTTCTGATTTTAATATCAGTACCGCACCTGCTAATACTTGGCTATCTTCTTCGCCATCAACATGAATTGGCATGATATCGGCAACAAAGTCATCGCCTTGAAACTTTAATCGACGAGTTTGAGCAAGCACATCACTAGCATCTAACCAACGGTTAAAGTTAAAGCCTTTTAGCCATAAACTAATGTGTTGGCCAATTAACGACTCTTCGGTTTCACCAATAATGCTCGAGGCAATGGTGTTTACAATGCGGATATTACCTTTTCTGTCAATGGAGATGAATGGATCGGGGAAGGTTTTGATTAACGTAGAAAGCTCATTTCTTTCACGTTCAGAAGGCATATAAGGTGCTGTTTTTACGTCCCCTACCCCTTCAATCAAACGTAATTGCGGCATAAAGGTTTGTAAATCAGAAAAATCTAAATCTGGAATGTTGATAAAGATACGCCCAGGTTGGGTCAGTTCAATACCACGTACATTTATACTGTGCTCAACAAATATCCCTAATACTTTTTGCCCCATACCAACACGGTCATGACAACTAATTTCCAAACGCATTTCACAAGCCCTTTTCGAGAGTAATCAAAAAAGAGCTATTGTAAACTAATTTTTACGATAATAAAGCATAACATTTATCAATATTGTAATTGTTGATAAATGTTATGCCGTTATTTTCTATACTAAGGAGCAACTCAGAGATTAATCACTCAGTTGGTCTGTTTTGGCAGCACAAATAAAATCATTTCTATGTAACCCACCAATTGCGTGTGTCCACCAAGTGACGGTTACTTTGCCCCACTCAAGTAAAATAGATGGGTGATGAAATTCAGCTTCTGCAAGTTCAGATACTTTGTTTGCAAACGCCCAAGCTAATTTATAGTTCTTAAATTTATAAACGCGTTCAAGCATCATAACATTGTCTCTCACCTCAGGTACCCAATCAGGGATTAATGCCATTAACTCTTTAAGCTCTTGGTCACTTACTTTAGGTGCATCAACATGGCATGCTTCACATACTTGGTTTGCTAAATTGTCGTTAGATTGTGTCATTTGCTTTCCTTTATTTATTTTTATTTGCAATACTCTTTTACTTATTATTGCTTAGCTCGCTTGTTTTTCGGGAAATTTAGCCGGGTGTAAACCTAACATTTTAGCTTTCGCGACCATTTCCATTATTTCATCAACTTCAAATTTTCGAACATCATCTAAGTCTGATACTTTTGTCAGCATATAATAAATAGGCTGCATAATATCAATCCGGTAAGGAGTTCTTAGCACGTCAAGAATATCAAATGCTTGACGCTCTACCTCTGTATTGTTTAACGCAAAGTCGGTTTCACTCGGTGAAGATAAAAT
>CAJXPG010000230.1 GCA_913057925.1 uncultured Colwellia sp.
CACAGAGTAGATCGTCGGCAGCGTCAGATGTGTATAAGAGACAGCTATTTTTTGAAGTCAGGTTATAATTAGCGATTAAATTCTCATTTTATACAAGGTTTCCCTGTCCATGGAAAAACGTTTTATTACGGCGCAAGAATTATTAGAAGATTCTTTTCGTGTAGCCGCCAAAGTATATGAAGATGGCTTTCGTCCCCAGTTTATCGTTGGTATCTGGCGTGGTGGAGCTCCAATAGGGATTGCTGTTCAAGAATATTTTGATTTTAAAAAAGTTGAGACAGATCACATTGCTGTTCGTACTTCTTCTTACTATGGCATTAATCAACAAAGTAAAGAAATCAAGGTACATGGCTTACATTACATTATTGAGAATGCCAATGCGGGTGACGGCTTATTAATCGTTGATGATGTTTTTGATTCAGGCCGCAGTATTGATGCGTTAATTAAGCAATTAAAGCAAAACATGCGTAATAATATGCCACAAGATGTGCGCGTTGCTTGTCCTTGGTACAAACCACAAAACTCTAAAGTAGACTTTGCTCCTGACTACTTTATTCACACTTCTGATGAATGGTTAGTTTTCCCACATGAGCTATCAGGTCTTACGCCAGATGAAATCATTGCTGGTAAAAAAGATTTAGCTAATATCCATGATATATTAGTTTAGGGGCTTTAAGCCTCTAGATGCAGACACAAAAAAGCATGTCACCTAGACATGCTTTTTTTATAACTAAATTTTTATCACTTAACTTTCAAAATTTAGTTTTCAGTTTAACCTTTGTGTAAACTAACAACCGTTAAATCAATGCGCTATTCTATTGCTAGTAATTCTACATCAAAAATTAGCAGTGAACCCGGTGCGATTTTACCTGCTGCTCGATTGCCATAACCTAATGATGCCGGAATATAAAAACGCGTTTTTTCACCAACAACCATCAGCTGCACGCCTTCGGTCCAACCTTTAATCACTTGATTTAAACCAAAGCTAATCGGCTCACCTCTGTCAACTGAACTATCAAAGACCGTGCCATCAAGTAAAGTACCGTGATAATGCACCTTAACCTTGGTAGTTGCACTTGGGTGTTCTTCGCCCTCACCTGATGTAAGTACTTTATACTGCAAGCCAGAAGCCGTTTCGATTACGCCTTCTTCAGTTTTATTTGCTGCTAAAAATTCACTACCTAATTTAACATTAACTTCTGCTGCCGCTTTATTGCTATTTTGTCTCATCATAAAGAGAGCAAACAGCACAAAAATAATCGCCAATACAATAAACTTACCCATTAAAAGTACCTTTTTAAATTACCTAGTTAGATAGCCGCATCTTACTTAATTAACGCTTAACTTGCTAGTTAACTCAGTCTAAGTTGCGTTAAGCGCATTACAGAAAAATATTTAAGTATCATACTGATTTGTTTATCGCTCTATTAATTAAGGTCAATAGAGAGGCAATGGTTAAATAAACAATAAAACATCTGCTGCAAAAGAGAGTTATTTATCAATGGGAGAAATGTATAAACTTGCTGATAAGGCTCTTTATCAAGCAAAAAATTCCGGACGCAATAAAGTTGTCATATAGGCAAATTAGCTTATTATTTTCAGATAAAAATAAACAGCACTAATATCGCTATTTTTATTAACTCAATCTATAGTTAGGTTATTCTTTTAGCTATACTTTTTTTAAATGAAGCCAAGTCATAAAAATAATAATTTCAGCCTATATACCTACCCTTTACTCATTATGGCTGCATTGTTAGTCGCTAGGTACTTTAACGGCGTATTATTGTTCCATACCCTAGCAGAGCTATTCTCCATCTTTGTTGGCTTATTGATGCTTGTTGTGGTTTTAAACACCCAACATTTTATCCGAAATGATTTTTTAATCTACTTAGGTATTGGTTACTTTGCTGTATCCCTCATAGATACCATGCATACATTTACAGTAAAAGGCATGCCGTTTTTCAATATTACTGATGGTGAAATCACCCTGCACTTTTGGATATATGCTCGCCTTTTAGAAAGCTTGTTATTACTCTCATCTACTTTTTTCTTATTTAAAAAGCTAAACATCAAGCTAATGATAATTGCTATAGCCATTATTGTGGTGGTAGTGTGTTGGGCTTCATTTTATCTAGAAGAACCCAAGATGTTTATTGATGGTGGTTTATCTGACTTTAAACGAAATACCGAGTTTATAGTCATCACTATCCTTATCAGCACCGCAATCGTTTTCATTAAAAACAAATCATTATTAGATAAAAACGTTTTGTTTTTTTTATTGGCTTCCATTTCTCTGACCGTCATCGCCGAGTTTTGCTTTACCCTATATACAGATTTTCATGGCGTCGCCTTTGTTATCGGGCACATTTTTAAGTTTTTATCTTTTTGGATGATTTACCAAGCAATCATCCAAACAACCCTAAACCACCCTATGAAGATGTTAACCGCAAAATCAAATACTTACGAAGCCATACCAATACCAGCAATTAGAACAGACGAACGGGCTATTATTTCTCAAGTAAACGAGTCGGCATTAGCTGTTATTGGTAAAGACTTAGCTGAAATAATACACCAGCCCATTCATCAACAATTCCATCCAGAGGATATAGACGAAACTCATTGTAAGTTTTGTGTTGCAATTAAAACCGGCCAAACATTAGAAAATGAAGTTATTTTCCTGCCGCAAATACAGCAATGGTTTTTACTTTCAATTGTTCCTATTGATAAAGAAAATATTAAAGGGGGCGTGCTGCAATCCTTAACCAATATTTCTAAACAAAAAGCGCAAGAACAAGAGTTACGAGATCATAAAGACTTACTTGATGAGCGCGTTCAACAAAGAACAGAAGATCTGGAGCGCTCCTTTGAACAATTAGCAACAGCACAAACTCAGTTAGTCGAATCTAAAAAAATGGCTTCACTCGGTGGGCTTGTTGCAGGTATTGCTCATGAAATAAATACAC
Source organism: uncultured Colwellia sp. (assembly GCA_913057925.1). Taxonomy (GTDB): domain Bacteria; phylum Pseudomonadota; class Gammaproteobacteria; order Enterobacterales; family Alteromonadaceae; genus Colwellia. The sequence goes on from CAJXPG010000230.1 coordinate 2,964, forward strand.
CGATAGGTATTTGTGTCACTGCAGCATCTCATTTAAATGACTCTACCCAAGAAACTAAAGTCGCATTGAATGAAAACAAATTATCAAAAGCTAAACTTACAAGTTATATCGCAGGAGCCGAAAAAAGCACTGAACTTATCACCTCGAATATAGAGCGAGCCGCTGAGCTCATTAGTAGCTTTAAACAAGTTGCCGTTGATCAATCAAGTGAGCGCTTCAGGACTTTTCTCATTAAAGAATATATTAATGAAATACTCGTCAGTCTGACCCCGAAAATAAACAACGCTAATATCGATATTCTATTTAATATTGAAGATGATTTTGAGATACATAGCTCTCCTAGTGCTATTTCTCAAATACTTACTAACTTTATCACTAACTCTATCACCCACGCATTTAAGGATACTGAGCTTGGACAAATTTCAATCTCAGTGAAAGAGCTTGATGACTTGGTTAAAGTGAGCTATCAAGACACTGGCAGTGGCATTCCTGACAATCACTTAGAGATGATTTATGAACCTTTTTTCACCACCAATAGAGGGCAAGGTGGCAGCGGTCTTGGACTTCACATAGTATATAACCTAGTTCACCAGTCTTTAAAAGGTTCATTAACCTGCAACAGTGAAAAAAATAAAGGGGTGTGCTTCGAAGTTACCTTTCCCAAAGATTTAAACGAAGAAAGTGTTCGATTGTTATAACTAGCCTCGCCCCTTAAAGAATGAATAACTTTCTAACAGCTAGAGCAGACAACTCAACATAAAGTTCTTTATTTCATACTGTTAGGGTATTTATTAGCGCTAAACAGGAATTAGCTAAACAGCTTGAACAAGCTAGCCTTATTCCTCTAAGATATAACCCCAATTACTTCCGTCAACTAATCTCAAATAATAGATATTTCATATGAATAATAATAAAAAACTCATCACTAGCTTACTTTTAGCTTTCACTCTTTCAGCATGTTGTGGTGGTGATGCTGCCATTAAAAAAGTTGATAATTTTATTGCTAAGCAAGTAATTGATAAAACAGACAACAGTTGGAAAACAGCATTAACTAAACCACCACTACTTACCTTTAGCCAAGGCAAAGATTACTTTTGGGATATCGAAACTAGCCAAGGTAAACTTTCTATTAAACTGTTTGCTGACAGTGCACCAATGCATGTCTCTAGCACCATCTATTTAACCAAATTAGGCT
>CAJXPG010000231.1 GCA_913057925.1 uncultured Colwellia sp.
GATCTACACAGAGTAGATCGTCGGCAGCGTCAGATGTGTATAAGAGACAGAAAGATAACTTAAGGGAAATTGCCTCAGGTGACGGTGACTTAACCACGCGAATTGATGTTCGTAGTAAAAAAGATGAAACGGCCGCCTTAGCAGAGTCTTTTAATGACTTTGTGGAGAAAATACGCGAATTAGTCATTGAAGTTAAAAGTAACGCCGATAGCGTTAACCAGTTATCGAGTCATGTTGCTAATGCTAGTGAGTCTTTAGCTGTCACCACCGAAGAACAAAATACCCAATCACATACGATGGCAGCGGCTTTACATCAGGTATCTACAACATCGACGCAAATATCACAGTCAGTGAAGGGCGCTGAAGAGTTATCTGAAAGTTCAAAAGTTGAAGTTGTTGCTGGCGGAAAAACCATATCACAGTCTATTGAGTTGATGAGTAGTGTTGCCGAGGATATGACATCACTTAAAGATATTCTCAATAATTTACAAACATCTTCTGAGAAAATTAATGAAATTATTAAGTTGATTACCGGTATTGCTGATCAAACCAATTTACTCGCACTAAATGCTGCGATTGAGTCTGCACGGGCTGGCGAGGCTGGTCGTGGTTTCTCTGTGGTAGCTGATGAAGTTCGAGAGCTATCGGGAAGAACAACCAATGCGGCAACACAAGTTGGCGAGCTGATTAAAACCGTACAAGCACAATCGAATGATTCTTATGAGCATATCACACAGCTCAATACGAAAATTCAAGAGAGTGTTGAAAAGGGGCAAGAGTCTCTTGATTTACTGAAAAGTATTACCGCTTCAAGTGAGAAGATAGCGAATGAGACATCTTTGGTTGCCACTTCAATTGAGGAAGAATCGAGTGCGATTGAGGAGATAAATCAAAATATTCAGCATATGTCGACTGCGATTGATGAAAGCACCAAAAGCATTAGCAATATCAAAGGCATTACTGAAAATCTAGATGGTCAAGCTGAGCAATTACAACAAATAGTGAGTAAGTTTAAAACCTAATATCGCTGTATAGTATCTGGCGTTAAGCTAATTATTGCATCAGTAATTAGCTTAAGTCATCCTATTCTCGCCTAAACAGTCAAACAGTCAAACAGTCAAACAGTAGACATAAACTGCCCGAGTTCGGTTTTACCTCTTACTGCTAATTGCTTGGCAATCTCTGCACGTACTTGCGATGATTTATTTTGACTGAGCTTGTACCTACCTTCGAGCTGAATAATCGTGATGGTAAAAATAGTAATAGCGCTTAGCATCTTTTCGATGGCAGTGGCTGGAGCTTGCTCGATAGACCAGGGGTTACAACGCGATTGCTTTAACAGTATATCTTCAAAATAATTAGTGGTATTCATCATGTGAAGGTGTTTCTGATCGAGATCGGTTATTTCACTCGCCATACCCGTGACATGTACTTTGGCATAATTCCAAGTAGGCACCATTTGTGCCCGGCTATTTTCTTTACTTACATCCGTTGGCGAAATATAAGCATCATGACCGTGAAAAACTAAGTTAAGCAATACCTCTTTCTCTCGTTTTAATTGCTGCACTAAAGGGTGTGAGTTACTGGTATGAGCGATCAAAAGATTCTTATCTAGCGCTACCTTGTTGTCATTTACAGTTTCTATGGCAAAGTGGCAAGGAATATGGCTGATCTCAATCGCTGATTGCTGATTAAAAATTAAAGTAGCTAGCGGGTTATCTATAATGAGTTGTTGATAATTCGCTATATTGGCATCATCTGATTGATAATGTTTAGCAGGGTAAGATTGCCTGACCTTGGTGTTATTAACCTTCACAATTAAACTCTCCTGCTTGATGTGCCGTAGCCAGTAATTCTTGTTTTACGCTTGGCCAATCTTCATCAATTATGCTGAACAAAGCGGTATTTCGATAATTGCCATTGGGCGCACGACGGTGCTTTCTTAACACGCCTTCAAAGTGGCCGCCAATACGAGTGATGGCATTTCTAGATTGCTGATTGTTCTCATGAGTACAAATTTCGACCCGTGCCATTTTTAGTGTTTCAAAGGCATATTGCAGCATTAAAAATTTAGCATGTGAGTTGACATAACTACGCTGAAATTTAGGGGTGATAAAAGTGTGACCAAGCTCAATTTTTTTATCGTTTTCATTCACTCTAAATAATCGGGTTGAGCCAATAACGGTATTGGATTTTTTATCGATAGTCACAAAAGCTAATTGTTGGCCTTGCGCCATTTCATTAATTGCCTCTGTTATCCAAGGTAGTGCAGTGGCTTTATCTTTACAGCGATTCATCGGCATGTGCTGCCACACTTGCTCGAAGTTTCCGGCTAAGCAAAAACCGTCAAGGTGACTCAGTGTTATTGGTACAAGTTTAATAAGTTGGCTTTCTAAAGTGACAGTTTTTAGCATTTTTATCTCCCAGTTCATTTGATTCGCTTGTTATTATGATTAGCTTTGGTATAACTACTACAACCAGATTTAATTAAATGAGTAGACCAGTTTGAGGGCATTAACATTAAATTTAAGCAGTAATGAGCGAGGGTTTGGTAAACAGGCAAAGTATTTAGCCATTGCCCAAGCTTTGCGTCATGCAATTAAAGCGGGACAGGTATCACCAACAGAAACATTACCCTCAGCACGACAACTAGCTGATCAGTTGAAAGTAAATCGCCATACTGTGATGGCAGCCTTAGCTGAGTTGGTTGCGCAAGGCTGGCTTGAGTCAAAAGAACGCTCAGGCTATCGGGTGGTAGAGAACCTTCCGATACAAACTAGCCGAACTCTCAATACATCGGTAAAAAAATCACCTGCTTTTACTTGGCAATTTAGAAAAGAGCAGCCATTACCATCAACAAGCAAAATGAAGGCGAGTCAGTATCGTTATAATTTTTCTGGTGGCCAACCTGACATTAGCAAATTTCCTTTTGATGAATTCAAAGGTCACTTTAGCCAAGCGTGTCAGCGCCCTAAAATTGACGATCTCAGTTATGGCGATAATTGCGGGGAAGCTGAACTTATCCAGCAAATATCGAGATACTTAAGACGTGTGCGCTCGATTACGGATAAAGAACTAATGGTATGTAATGGCTCACAAGAAGCCTTGTATATGATTTCTCAGTTATTGCTACAAGCTGGTGATAAAGTCGCAGTGGAGCAACTTGGTTATCCGCCAGCGTGGGCCGCTTTTAAAAGCGCAGGCGCTGAACTCGTGGCAATTAAACAAGATGAGCTAGGCATTGTACCTGAGCATTTACAATCAGTGCTAGCACAAGGGAAAGTCAAACTACTCTACCTGACACCGCTGCATCAATACCCAACGACGGTTTCTTTAGATATCACTCGACGAATGCAAATTTACCAACTAGCGGCAAAGTATGGTGTGGCGATTGTTGAAGATGATTATGATCATGAGTTTCACTATAACAGTCAGCCAAATGCGCCACTGGCCAGTGATGATCCTTCAGGTTTAGTGATTTATATTTCTACTTTTTCAAAGTTGATGTTTGGTGGTGCACGTATTGGTTATGTGGTGGCCGATGCCCAATTAATCGCACAATTATCCGCTTATAAAATGCTGATGAACCATAAATGTAATGTGTTAATGCAGCAAGCTGTTGGCAAATGGATGCAACAGGGTGGTTTTGAAAGCCATTTACGGCGGATGACTAAACTTTATCAAAAGCGCCGAGACTTTATGGTGTCTAGCTTGCAAGCTTATCAGCAACAAGGTTTGCCTATTCACTTTAATGTGCCTGTTGGCGGTATGGCTATTTGGCTTGATACTGGAAAATCAGTGGTTGCTTTAAAAGAAAAGTTATTAACCAAGCAGGTATATTTACAAACGGAAGTGGAATTTAATATCGATAACACGTTACCTGACAGTGATTATCGCTTTGTTCGACTCGGGTTTGCTGGAATGAGCGAAGCAGAGATCGCACAAGGTTTATGTCTTGTGATGACGACGTTATACCCAGATAAGTGATTGGTCATTTAGTTTAATATTGAAAGGAATTATATACCTGTTACCATTCAAAGTGCTCGATTTCAGTGGGAATTAAAATGCCGTTAGGCAAGGAGAATAATTTAAACATAGTCATTCTATGTTTTGATTATTTACCGCAGCATAAAGTCATTTTAAACCCATCGTAGAAG
>CAJXPG010000232.1 GCA_913057925.1 uncultured Colwellia sp.
TTTTTAGCTAATATGAGCCATGAAATTAGAACGCCAATGAACTCTGTTATCGGCTTTGCGCAACTTGCCAAAGTATCCAATAATATGGATGAAATAAAATCTTATCTTGAACATATAGATGTCTCGTCAGATTTATTACTGCATATTGTCAATAATATTCTAGATATATCCAAAATTGAGTCTGATAAGTTGTTTCTCACCAATGAGCCACTGGACTTACACCTAGTTTTACAGCGTATTTATAGTTTATTTGAAGCTGACGCTAGCAATAAAGAGCTATCGTGGCATTTAATCGACAACCTGCCGGAAGGGGTTAACTTTTTAGGTGATCAAACTCGCTTAGAGCAGGTTTTAATGAACTTGTGTGGTAACGCAATGAAATTTACTAACAGTGGTGGTGTGTCAATCACCGCCGACTTAAACAAAGTTATCGATAACAAGGCACACCTCACCATCACGGTAAAAGATACTGGCATCGGCATTTCTAAAGATAAGATAGACTCTCTTTTTAATCCATTTACTCAAGCAGATGCATCAACTTCTCGTGACTTTGGTGGCTCAGGTTTAGGTTTAACCATTTCCAAGAAGCTAAGTCAGTTAATGGCTGGGGATATTCGTATTGAAAGTGAAATGGATGTTGGCACCAGTTTTATTTTTACCTGTCAGCTATTTCTTACCAGAGCCAAACCTATAGTCAGTGATATTCATAGCAGTTCATTTACTAAAATTGTGCATAACATTGAACAAGATGTCATAGAGAGTGAAGGCACAACGGCAATAGACAACAGTAATAATAAAAAGCTACCTGAGCTTTCTGAGCTTTCTGAGCTAGCAGCATTAAAAGTCTTGGTTGCAGAAGACAACCGAGTGAATCAAAAGCTTATTAATACCGTATTAACCAAACTGGGTATCAAAGCTGTGATTGTGGAAAATGGCCAACTAGCAATTGATCACCTATTAAAAGAAAAAGTAGATGTCATATTAATGGACTGTCAGATGCCAGTGTTAGATGGCTATCAAGCAACAGAAAAAATTCGTGCTATGCCTGACTATCATGATTTACCTATTTTCGCTTTAACTGCCGATGTTGATACCCGAAGTAAAGAAAAAGCCCTAGCATTAGGTTTCACTATGCATTTAGCTAAGCCTATAAACATAGAGAAGTTAACAGAATGTCTGCTGCAAGTAACGAGCATAGCGAGTAAATAAAATCAACAACAAAGCCGCTAAGTAAATGCGGCTAAGTTAATTCGGCTTTATTTTTACAGTTACAAAAACATGTTTATAGAAAAGTATTAAATTACACGTCTTGGCGAATCAAGTAATCAAATGCGCCTAATGCTGCATTGGCACCACTTCCCATTGCAATGATTATTTGCTTGTAAGGGCTATTGGTAACATCGCCTGCGGCAAATACTCCCGCAATTGAAGTTTCACCACGAGCTCCGGCAATAATTTCACCACGATTGGTTAACTCAATATCACCTTGTAAAAACTCACTATTTGGCATTAAGCCTATTTGGACAAAAATGCCCGCTAAGGTCACTTGGTGATCATCACCGCTTACACGGTCTGTGTAACGTAAACTAGTCACGCGTTTGCCATCACCAATAACTGCCGTGGTCTGTGCGTTGGTGATAATAGTAATGTTTGTTAGAGACTTAGCTTTTTTAACTAACACTTCATCGGCACGCAAGGTGTCTGCAAACTCTAATACGGTTACATGTTCAACAATGCCTGCTAAATCAATCGCAGCTTCAATACCAGAGTTGCCACCACCAATAACCGCGACAGGCTTACCCTTAAACAATGGACCATCACAATGCGGACAATAAGCAACGCCTTTACCGCGATATTCATTTTCACCGGGTACATTCATTTCACGCCAGCGCGCACCTGTTGCCAAGACCACTGATTTACTCTTAAGCACAGCGCCATTTTCTAAACTCACTTCCACTAGCCCCGTTTCTTCATTACGCTTTACTTGGCTAGCTTTATTGCTATTCATGATATCAACATCATAATCACGCACGTGCTCTTCAAGGCTTGCCACTAATTTAGGTCCTTGCGTTGCTTTAACTGAAATAAAATTTTCAATTGCCATGGTATCGCTAACTTGCCCACCAAACCTATCAGCCACTAAACCGGTATTAATGCCTTTACGTGCGGCATAAATTGCCGCTGCAGCGCCAGCAGGACCTCCACCGACGACTAGAAAGTCATAGTTATCTTTTTCCGCAAGTGCTTTGGCTTGACGCTCACCGGCATTACTATCGACTTTATTTAAAATATCAGTAAGTGATATTCGACCTTGAGCAAAAGATTCACCATTTAGAAAAACATTGGGCACTGCCATAACATCACGATCAAAGACTTCCGTTTGAAATAACGCACCATCAATCATGGTATGTTTAATATTTGGGTTAATCGCCGCCATCATATTTAGCGCTTGCACTACATCAGGGCAGTTCTGACAGCTCAATGAGATATAGGTTTCAAATTCAAATGAACCCTCAAGGTTTCGCACCTGCTCAATTTGCTCAGCATCTATTTTTAATGGGTGTGAACCACTATGCAGTAGCGCCATTACCAGTGAAGTAAATTCATGGCCCATAGGTAAGCCAGCAAAACGCATCTCGCTACCAGTTTCAACAGAACGCACTAACATCGATGGAACGCGCTCATTGTTAGCCTGCTCTGTGCCATTACCATCAATTTTACTGACCAATGGCGATAATTCGCTGATTTGTGTTACCAATTGACTAAGCTCTTTTGCCTTAGGACTTTCATCAGTAAAGGTGATTAGCTCAACAGGTGTTTTTAAATTTTCTAAATAGCTTTTTAACTGTGCTTGTAAATTTGTGTCTAACATAATGACCTCGATAAATACTTGCTGAAAATGGAAAGTGATAAGGAAAAAAACTTGGATAAATAGGTCAATTCAATAACTGATATCCACCAAGTTTGAAGTTAGATTCGAATTCAATGGTGCTTACTCGAGGCGCGAAGCATGAGCATAGCTTGCCTATGTGATTGCTGAGCAACAAAGAGGAAGCGCCATTGAAACGAATCTACCAAAAACTTAACAATTCAAAATTTAGATTTTGCCTACTAAGTCTAATGAAGGAGCTAAAGTATCTGCACCTGGCTGCCATGCTGCAGGACAAACTTCACCATCATGCTCTGCTACATATTGAGCCGCTTTGATTTTACGAAGTAACTCAGCTGCGCTACGACCGATACCTAAATCATGTACTTCTGCAATCTTGATTTCGCCTTCAGGGTTAACAACAAAGGTACCGCGAAGTGCTAAACCTTCTTCTTCAATCATGACACCGAAATTGCGGGTGATTGCACCTGTTGGGTCACCAATCATTGGGTATTTGATTTTATTAATGGTATCTGAAGCATCGTGCCAAGCTTTGTGAGTAAAGTGAGTATCAGTTGATACTGAGTAAACTTCTACGCCCATTTTTTGCAATTCTGCGTAATGGTCAGCCATGTCACCTAATTCTGTAGGACAAACAAAAGTAAAGTCAGCTGGGTAGAAGAAAAATACTGACCATTTGTCAGCTAGGTCCTTTTCGCTTACTTCAACAAACTCGCCATTGTGAAAAGCAGTCGCATTAAAAGGTAATAATTTAGTATTGATGATTGAGGTATTAGAAAGTGATTGGTTCATAATGAACTCCCGTCGTTTAATTAAATAAAGTGTTTAATAAAGCTAAAATGAAACGTTTATAAACTGCGTTTCGTTGAAGACGGGATAATAATATGACGACAGAAGTGATTAGTATAATCGATAATAATTATTAATTTGATAGGTAAAGACTATCATAATAAACTATGAATAACCTTTTTGAGGTACATAGTTCTAATCCAGAACTTTGTACCTAATAGCGATTAAACCTAAACATTTAATTCACATATAGATAATATTGTAATATGCTTCGCCGTTAATATTAATTGAAGGAATAAGAATATCTGTCTCTTATACACATCTCCGAGCCCACGAGACCGTACTAGACCTCGTATGC
>CAJXPG010000233.1 GCA_913057925.1 uncultured Colwellia sp.
GGTAATTAACGTTTTCATTTAACTTCCTTATACTTTTTTGAGTTTACATTGGTACATCTCAATCCAACGCACGATTAAAAATCAACCAAACCTTAACATCCTATTAACAAATTGCAATAAAAATAAACTTTTTGTTAACATTTGACACATTTAAGGCACCCCCCTAAAAGCAGTCAGACGTAGAACATGCGAATAGCCATTTTCTAATGACTAAGCTCACCACGTCATACCGGCGCTTTGTAGTGACAACCCTGCCACCGTCATTTCGGCGTTCTCTTGGCCGGAATCCATTGATTTTATAAAAGCTAGCGCAGTGCCTTACCATTAGGAACAGTTCTGTTTTTTGGGGCACTGAGGTTAAAATATCTCTAGCTGTTTTTAAGCAAGATAAGTAATGTTACTCTGACTCCACTTTACTCTGCCCACTTTTATTTAAGGCTTTAGCTCATGAAAAATATTGTATTTATTAGTGGCAGTGAATCATCTGCACAGCAGCAGTGGCTAGCAATACTCAAACAAACCTTAGTCAGTGAAAACATACTCTTGCCTGAACAAATTGATGAGTCTCAAGCAAAAGCAATTGATATTGCTATTGTTGCAAACCCAGATCCAAAAGCACTGGCTAAGTATCCTAATTTGATCTGGATTCATAGTTTATGGGCAGGCGTTGAACGCTTAGTTGCTGACATCAAAGATAAACCGATAAAACTAGTAAGATTAGAAGACCCACAATTAGCTAAAACCATGGCGGAATCTGTTCTCGCTTGGACCTTATACTTACAACGGCAAATGCCAGAGTATTCTCAACAACAAAGCAATAAAGCGTGGCATCAATTACCGACTATCGCCTCGTCAGAGCTACGGGTCAGTGTATTAGGCGCTGGCGTATTAGGCAGCGCATCTTTAAATATGCTTACAAAACTGGATTACCAAGTTAGTTGCTGGAGCCGAACCCCTAAACAGTTTGCAGGGGTTAACAGCTACCAAGGCAGTACCGGTTTAACTACCATGCTAGGTAATACAGACATTCTTGTTAACCTACTGCCCCTGACAAATAATACCCATCACTTGCTTGGCAATGAACTCTTAAGCAAGTTACCAAAAGGGGCAAAGTTAATAAACTTCTCACGCGGCGCTGTTATTGACACCTCGGCATTACTAAACTTATTAGCTTCAAGCCATATCGCTCATGCGGTACTTGACGTATTTGAACATGAACCGCTATCGCCAAACGACTCAATATGGAATAATCCTAACATCACCGTATTACCACATATCTCGGCACCAACAAACATGCATACAGCAGCAAAAGTTGTTGCAAATAACATATCAAGCTATCGAGCAACTAACATTATTCCAAATTCAGTAGATATAAATCAGGGGTACTGACAAGCTCTCAGTATTGGCATTAATAAACTAAACATAGAAGAGTATGAAGCAGCTGCAATTGGCTAACTCCACGACTAAAGCTTTGGCTACTAAGCAAAAACATAAATAACAAGCCATTTATAACTCTATAACAAATAAATAACGTGCATTAACCTTTAAAGCCTAGTTATAATCACAGGTCATAAGATGATTGTATTCAACGGACTGTACGCAATAAGATGTTAACTTCACAAGTACTTAAAAGCAGAACTGGCCTACATTATTCCTTAAGGCTGGCGAATAAAGGCAATAACTTTCTTAACGCTGTAAAAGCTGAGACATTTATAGACCAAAACGCCGCATTGCACTTTGTAAACAACTTACAAGTACCGCTATTTTTCTGGGAAAACATCGCCCAAGACAATTCTTTTTTTAATTACCATAACTGGAACCAAGCAAATCCTTGGATAAGCATTGAAAGCTACATTGCCCAAGCGTTAATACAAGGCAGCGTACAGGCTTTTAAAAGTGAGCCTTTAAGTAAACTAAATGAATCACGAGAATTAAGAAGCTTCAAAGACACTCAAGGAAAATCCTTTGAACTGCAACCTGCCGCCAGTCTTTTAGTGGATGCGACTGCTGAAATAAAACCAGTTAACGATAAACAAGGCGCTGCGCAAATATTACAAACGCTTGATATTTCAGCTGAGTCTGCTGAAGCTCTCAACAAATCACTTAATTTACCTGCAAATAATGGTACCAGTACTGAAATTTTAATAGAGGCGCTAATTAAAGGTGAAGTGGTTGTTACTCAACAAGCCGAGGCGCTTAAACCTAATACTGGTCAAGACTTTGTTGAAACAGTTTTTGAAGCACCTAAATCAGCTGCCGAGCCAGCGCCGGCGAAATCAAAACCAGTTTCTCCTGCTCCAATAGCCGATCCTACACGTACAGAAAATGCTACGGCTGACGGATTAACCAAAGCAGCCGAAGCTGGCACACCGTTTTGTGAAGAGTGTGAACAAGCCAAAAATGCAGCATAATTTAGGTTGAAACGAATAATATGATTAGAAACACAGTAACAAAACAAGACATAGAAGCGATTCAACAACAGTTGTGGCAGGCCAACAGTAAAGGGCAAACTCCTGTAGTTTATGTCATATTAGATGGTGCTCGTGATCAAAAAATTGAACGCATAATTAGGCAAGGTCAATTAAAATCAGCTTGTTTATACGAAGGTAAACTGACCTTCAAAATGACCCAGGCAGCACCTTATTTAGTGCGTTTAGAAAAAGATCATCCACAAACAATAGAGCTTATTCAAAAAGGTTGGGGCAATAGTTGGGGGATTTTTGCTATCGCCTACCAAGGCGCCACCCATATTAATATAAGGCACAACTGTCGTAAAATTGCCCGAGTAAAAGGTCCCAACGGTAAAAATCTAGTCTTTAGGTATTACGACCCGCGTGTACTGCGTACCTATATTACTCAGTGTGATTTAAATGATGCTGAGAAAGTGTTTGGCCCAATCTCAGAGTTTATAGTTGAAGGCGAGCAACACAACACCATGCATCGCTACAAACGAGTGAAATCCGGTATTCAAGATAGTCATAACGCCAATGATATACATATTACCACTTGTGTAGAAGATGAAGACTTTACTCGTGGTGAATCGGGCGCACTTAGCATCACCAGCGAACAGTTCTCGGTATTTGAACAAGAAAAATTCAAACGCTTTATTGCCGAGATGGAAGTACACCTAACCAGCCACTTTACAGCTCAAACTGCCAATTTTATTGAGCAAGACCACCTTACTGACTGGGTAAATCAAAATATTTTACATGCTCAAGACTTTGGCTTTATCACTGAACTTGATATTTGCCGTTACTTAAATGTTGCCATTGTACAAGGCGAATCAGTAAAAGATGCTCCTTGGTTGAAAGCCATTATGGCTGAAAAACTATTCCCAAGTACTAAAGCGACACTGTTAGAAGAAAAATCCCTTGCACTACTAGAGCAAGAGCACCAAGAAGTGAAGGAAAAACTAGCACAAGTCAATCTAGAGCTCCTTGAAGGTTTTTATCAAAAACATCATAAAAAGGTGCTCGGTATTGGTGTACCACTTTATGATTTAGATTTTGAAGATAACAATGCTTTAAAAGAGTGGATGTTCCGCGTTGGTGTTCAGTGTATTAATTTAGGCTTAACTGATGAAATGGCATTAGATTTATGGCTTGATATTGCAATGCGTTACGGTGAAAATTTCCCTAAAGAAAGTTGGGCGGAATTATCTGATTCGCAAAAGGAAACATTGTCGCCATCAGATATTTTATTTCACTTGTTAGCTCAACAACCACATAAAAAAAGCGCTTAAAACGGATTTAAAGTAAATAATTATGACCTCTAGCAACCCAACACCAGCACAGCGCATTGTTTCTCATGAGAATAACATCACTGAAAATATTCAGCAGATAAAAACCAATGAGCAATTGATTGTAACGCAAGAAGCTAAGCAGATAGACTTACTTGCAGAACAAGCTGCCGCAGATGCCAAAAGTCCAACCATTTTTCAGCAAGTAACATTTGATGATCTGTCTCTTATACACATCTGACGCTGCCGACGATCTACTCTGTGTAG
>CAJXPG010000234.1 GCA_913057925.1 uncultured Colwellia sp.
AGCCGATAACAGAGTTCATTGGCGTTCTAATTTCATGGCTCATATTAGCTAAAAATTGGCTCTTCGCTTTGTTAGCATGATTAGCTTCTTCCATTGTGCTATTTAATGATTTAGTACGTTTTTCAACTAAATCATCAAGTTGTAATTGCCTGTTATTCATTAATAAAATTGAAGTGATTATGGTCGCGGCAACAACAACAAGTAATAAAAAGAACTGGAGAAAATCTTGATGCTGTTGTTGAATTAAATAAGCTTTATTGATTAATAAACGAAGCTCCCATGTTTGTCCGGCAACATTAAATGTATGACTAAAATGGGCGCTCATTTCTGGTAAATTGACGTTACCTCCCTCGGTGTTCGAAGAGAATCCTGTTTTTTTATTTTGCTCAAATATTTCGTAATAAAACAGTTGTTTTTGGCTACTACTGATCGCATTAGCAACAATTTTATCAGCTAAAAAAACGCCGGTAGCAAAACCTATTAATTGCTTTTTCTTTCCAGTTTGCTCGTTGGGTACTTGTTCAAAAACAGGGTAAAACAACAAGAAAGCGGGCTCTTGTTGGAATGATTGCACCAATTGGATTATGGGCGTTGAGTGCGGTTGATAATTAAACATCGTATTATCAAGTGTCATTTTACGAGAAGGATTAGAATAAACATTAAAACCAATGGCTTTGGAGTTCCCTTGCTCTGGACTAATAAGCTTTACGTAGATCATATGATCATTTCCTGACAGGGGGTTACCTTTTATGGTTATATTTTTTTGATAAATCTCACTTAGCTGAGCTTCATGAGTGTTTTTTTGGGATTGCTGGATAAGCGGATTCCAAGACATTGCTTTTAGCGTGTTTGAGGATTTAGTTAGCTGCTCAACAAATAAATGAAACTGCTCACGAGGAGCGTCAGGGTTGTGTTGTATAAAGTTAGCAAGCAAGCTCAACTGTTCAATGCTGCTACTTATTTGACGATATATACCATTCTCTATGACTTTTGCTTCTTTTTTTACCAATTCTTCAGCATCGACATTTGAGTTATTGATAAAAAAGTTGGTCAGTAAAAGTAAAATAAGAAAAAGTGCACTGACGGAATAAATGATTATCCATCGAGCTTTTCGTTGCGAGGCGTTTAATTGATTAAAATTGAGTAAACTCAAAATGAAAGGTAGTGCTAGTAGCACGCCTAGCGAGTCACCTAACCACCAAAACAGCAAATTTAATTTAAAGTCGCTCGCTGGATATTCAGGGTTGAAAAGACTTAAAGAACTTACACCAACCGTTGCCGATATTAAATTAACCAGCACGCCAACAATTAGAATAAAGTACAACGTTTTTTTATTTTTCCATTGGCTAATTGGGTTACCAAGCCAGTAACGAAGCAAGGCACTGCCAATAATTGCTTGTAGGGCGGCACCAAAGGAAATAAAAAAATTTTGAATAAATAAATCGGTGGTGAATAAGCTGAAGTTAAAACTAGTGCTGATACCTGTGCTTATGATAAATGACGCTAACATTACAGCAGGAACAAAGCGCCACCACCATATATAACAACCAACTAGCGCAATACCTGCAGATAACCAAATAGGTACAATTTGGCTTTGAAAAGAAATATTAGAAAGTAGGTAACCGCATAATATGTAACTAATAAAAAGGGCTAGGTATAAAGGCCATGACTTATTAAGAGGGTCATTTTCAGGTAAAGTTGTCATCGAATGTTGTTTGTCCACAACAGTCCTTTGTTAACTGTCTAAAGGCATGGAATTAACTATAAACTAAAAGTAGCTATTTACAACTTGACGGAACAGGCTTTCTACCGCTGAGTTTCTGATATACTTAACAATTCATCGGTTCTATAAAATATATTTCCATCTTAACCTTTGTAAATAAGGGACTTGCATTGCGTTTTTATAAGTTGATTTTAGTGACGTTGTTACTCGGTACTTTACTGATAGCTTCTGTCATTTATGCCCGCAGTACCGTGGTCACTTCACTACTGAATAATTATTTATCTCAACATCAAAGTGCTATTACTTGTATTGATTTTAGTGTTAATGCCGAGTTTGATTTAGTGATCTCTCGATTATGTGTTGATTCTCCTTACGCCGATATTGAACTCGATAATATCGTCGTTAACTGGCGTTTTGATATTAATAATCTTCAGAAGGAAAAATTGTCTGAGGCGATTTCTTCCGTGCATATTGCCAAGGCAAGCGTGCAAGCGAAAGGGCGGTATAAATTGCCTGATAGCAAAGCTTCAGCACCCTACGCATTTAAAGAAATTCCTCAACAAGTTAGGCAAAATCTCGTTGAGCTATCGAGTTTTTCTTCACCTATTGCTATAGATATTAAGCGCTTTGTCTATCTGCCTAGCCGCGAACAAAAGATTCATCAGCGTTTATCATATTTCGGACATGTGAGTATAAATTCACAGCAAGCATCTTTATCGCTAATTACCTCAGAAAATAATCAAATTATTGACATAAAGGTGACTAAACAAGAAAGCTTCAAAGCTGATATCAGTATAGATTTGCCGAGTTTGAAAAACTTGTTAATGAGTCATCAGGCAATTTTACCGACTAGTGTTGAAACTCAACTATCCAGCCTAGGCCATGAACAATGGGTACTTCAGGGGAAACTTGATAGTCAAATTGAATGGTATGAGCAAACTCTAAAGGTGAAAAACCAACTGACAGACTTCTCATTGAGTGGCGTAAATAATTTATTGGCGTTAGGTATTGCCGAGCTAAAAGCATCGCTCAATTGGCAGTTAACTTTAGCAGGCGAAGTGTTACAAATAGCTTTTAATAATAGCAGTAACCTAGTGATGCCTATTGAGCAAAAACAGTTGCTTAAATCCTTACGAGCTTTTGGTCTTGATGACTCTACAAGCGAAATTCTTAACAGTAATCCGTTTGATTCTATAACGTTAGCGCCAATTGGCACAACGACACTCGACTTTGCAAGCCTTAGTATTAACAGTGATGGTATTAAGTTAATCTGTCAAAACTTAGCTGAGCCTTTTAAATTATCAGTGAATAACATTGCTGCCAGTATTGATGAAAGTCCAATTTTATCAGCTGAGATTCAGCAAGCAAACTTATCAGCATCTGGCTTGCTTAAGTTACCTCAAATTCAGGCTTATAGTCATGATGCAGTAAAGTTTAAGGTACACGCTAAAGCCAAGCAGCTAGAAAGCGCTTGGCAGCTATTGCTACAGGAAAATAGTTCAATACAGTTGTCGAATATTGCTGTTGTCTCTGAACCTAAAGTAAGTGAGGATAAATCGGATAAACAAGCGATTCAAGCTAGGTTGAAAACGCTGACCAGTGATATTCAGGGGGAGATAACCATTGCAAAGCAGAGTAGTTTATCGAAGCAGAGAACTCTCTCGAAGCAAAGTACTCTTACGAAACAAAGCACTAAGGGCGCTCTTTCCTTTCAATTACAAAATCGCAGCCGCATAAACAACCTAGAGTTTCCTGACTTAATACAATTTGATGAAATTGAAATCCACAGCCAAATAAACGGAATTCTTTCCGATATAACCGTTACTACTGAAGTTATCGCTGATAAGTTACCCCTCGTTAACGCTAGAATAATAGGAAACATCGCACAACCAAGTATAAGTTTATCAGCACAAGACCTGCTGATTACTGACTTGTTAGCATTAAAAGCGAAAGTACCTGCAGAACTGAGCTTAATTGACGGCAGGCTTAGTTATCAGTTATCAGGACAAGTGAAAAACAGTAGTGATTTACTTAAAAATCCTATGCAATTAACGGTATCTGTTGAAGATGTAACTGGCGAAATTGAAGGTACTTGGATTCAAGAACTAAATTGGCAGCAAAGTTTTATCGCACAAGATGGTCAAATTAAATCGATGTTAAAAAGCTCTGCACCGTCAAGTAATCTGACTATTGCTAAAATAGAAATAGCAACTCCTATCACGGACTTCACAACTGCCACCAATATTAGTTCTGTCTCTTATACACATCTCCGAGC
>CAJXPG010000235.1 GCA_913057925.1 uncultured Colwellia sp.
ATGACTTGCCTTTAAGCCTTTTAATTCTCGCTGAGTGGGAAAGAACTTAATCAACTTGGTATAACACTAAAACTCACAGAGTAATCCATAGATTCCCGCCAAGACAACACGGGAATGACAACGATGAGAAGTCTCTAATTCCCTAGACACTAGACTAAGTGGCGAATATAAACGCCCCTTGGCCCGTCATACCCGAAGTCACTTGTCGGGTATCCATTTTTTGGATCTTTGCTAATATTTACTCGGTGAAGGGCTAAGCCCCTCTGTATCCTCGGTGGTGATAATCTCTAATCTCTTAATCACTAGAGTATTTTTTTTATTTCATCACTAAATAACTCAAAATCAACCAGATGATTAATTACCACAGCCTCAACAATATCGATGTTTAACTCTTTATAATCATGAACTGCTATATTACGTAATCCAATCATTTTCTTTAAGTTGGTCGCAACCGCAGATGAAATAATTCCTGAAGCACTTAACAGCTGAAAACTATCTCGACTACTTTGCGGTATACCTAATTGTTTTTTCTTATTTAAGTAATTAGCAATATCAATAGAAGCTTCACAAGCACGTTGTAAATTTAAGATAACGGAGTCTTGTCGGGTGTAATCACTAGCAAAGTTAGCCTGTGCTTCAACATAAACTTCACGTATACGCTTTAAGCAACGCGCAATAGTTGATAATTTATTTAATAACACATCATCCATCTTAACTTCCTTTAAATGCTGTTAATAATGAGGAGCGCTCTTCATTTAGATGCTGATACATCGACATCACTTGCACTTCAAAAGTCCCCTTAAAGTTATTCTCATCAAACAAACAAATCCCTTTATTAACTATTTGATTTTGCATAACTGTTGAAGCAGATAATAAATCGATTAGATCAACATCAACATTAAACTCTAATGCTAATTTCTGTTGTATTTCCCAACGTTCAATGGCAGACAGTTTTGTGGGTAATAAGATAGCTAAATCAATATCACTTCGGTCAGTTGCTTGGTTAGTTGCATGAGAGCCAAATAGGTACAATAGCTTTATATCAGGGATATACTGCTTACAAACACGAACAAGGTGAGACTGGAAATTAATTGCCATTACAAAGTCTTATAAAAGATAAGGAAACTATAAACATTATATACTAAATGAGCTAGAGAAGAAGAAGCCAATCAAAAACTATCAATACCTTTTCCTCGTCATATCCGAAGTCACTTGTCGGGCATCCATTGTTTGGCTCTTTGCTAATGTTTTCTCTGTATAGAGAGAAGCTTTTCTACACTTTGTTCGAAATAGCTAATAAACAGTTTCAAACTTTTAACTTTGTTGTTTAAACCTTGCAATCAAGCCCTTGCTAGAAGCTGAAAGCGAATCATCTTCAGCACCATCCATTACTGATAAAACTTTCGAACCTAACTGTTTCCCTAACTCAACGCCCCATTGGTCAAAAGAATTCACCTGCCATAAAACACCCTGTACAAATATTTTATGCTCGTAAAGCGCAAGTAACGAACCTAGAGTTTCAGGAGTCAATAACTCCATAACCAAAGTATTACTCGGCGTATTACCTTTCATGGTTTTATGAGGAGCTAGGAACTCGACTTCCTCTTGTGAGCAACCAGCCGCTATTAGCTCTACTTCAACTTGAGCTAATGTTTTACCCTGCATTAACGCTTCACTTTGCGCAAAGCAATTAGCAACAAGTACTTTATGGTTCTCGGTATATTGGCTACGCCCTTTTAAGGCGACAATAAAGTCTGTCGGTATAATGTCATCACTTTGATGCATTAACTGCATAAAAGCATGCTGTCCATTAGTGCCTTCTTGCCCAAAAACTACTGGAGCTGTTAACCAATCGAGCTTCTTCCCTGAGTTTGAAACAGACTTACCGTTACTTTCCATATCGGTTTGTTGAAGATATCCTGGTAATGCTCGCAAAGAATGAGCATAAGGTAAAATGGCAAGGCTTGGATACTCAAGTCCATTTCGATTCCAAATACCAAGTAATGCCATAATTACCGGCATGTTCGATTCAAAATCAGCATTTTTAAAGTGCAAATCCATATCAGATGCACCTTGCTTAAATTTAGCAAAGTTATCATTACCAATAGCAAGTGCAAGCGGCAACCCCACAGCTGACCAAATAGAAAAGCGACCGCCAACCCAATCCCACATAGGTAAAATATGCTGTTCATTGATACCGAAATTTTTAACCGCTTCAATATTACTGCTTACTGCAAACCATTGCTTGGCAATAAAATCTAGAGATGTATTAGAGTTCGAATCCTGTGCTAACTCGCTAGACAACATCCATTCTTTGACAGCTTTGGCATTAAGCATGGTCTCTTGTGTAGTAAAGGTTTTCGATATAACCACAACTAAGGTAGTATCTACGTTAAGCTTTTTAAGCTTCTCTTCCAGCGAACCACCATCAACATTGGCAATAACATGAACATTTATACTTAAGTCCCGATAATGCTCTAACGCTGACAAACCAACTTTAACACCATAATAAGAGCCACCAATACCAATGGCGAGTACATCAGTAAAGCGTTTACCGGTACATCCTGTAATAGAACCTCCTTGAACACCATTAACTATCTGCTGCATTTGCTGCTCAGCTTCTGCAACTTCATGAGCTAACTTCTCACCTAATACCTTTTCTTGATGCTCTTTCGAAGCTCTAAGCACGGTATGTAATACCGAACGGTTTTCAGTATTATTAATTTTTTCACCGTTAAACTGCTTATCAATACTTTCTGATAACTTGGCTTCATGAGCAATAGCAATTAACTGCGCTAACTCTAGCTTATTAATGTTTTGCTTAGAGTAATCAACAAATAAGTGAGGGGCAGATATCGAGAACTGACTAGCACGACTTTTTTCATCAAATAAAGAAAGAATTGAACGAGATTTAGCATCAACGGCTAGTGAAGATAATTTTTGAATATTCATAGATAATTTTCGTGTTTGCGTTACGCACTAAAGTACGAAGCTGAAATCCTTTCAATTTGATTATGTTTTAGTACTTTATTTTCAAAGGGGTGACAATCAATAACTCACTAGCAACTGCTCTGTGGTAGTAATCTAATCTATTAAAAAGAGAAAAGATCGTTTCACCACAGAGGACACCGAGGCTTCACTTCGTTACGCTACACCGAGAATACATAAGTAAAAACCACAACAATAAAGTTACTTAATCACTACTCACTTCTCGGTGTAGGGCGAAGCCCCTCTGTGTCCTCGGTGGTGATAATACCTAATGTCTTAATTACTAATTACTTTGTCATTCCCGAAGTATCCTGTCGGACGTAACATGGATGCTACTTATTAGAGAATGCAGGACGCACACTCTCCTGAATCCATATAATTAAGAAACTAACCTTTCACTATCTCTTGCAAATACGCCTTAAAATCATCAGCCAACTCAGCATGACGTAAACCATATTCAACATTTGCTTTCATATAACCTAGCTTAGAACCACAATCATGTGACTTACCTGTCATATGGAATGCTTCAACTGTTTCAAGTTTCATTAAACTTGCAATAGCATCAGTCAATTGAATCTCATCACCTGCACCAGGAGGCGTGAACTCTAACATATCCCAAATTTTTTCAGATAATACATAACGACCAACAACAGCCAAATTTGATGGTGCTTCATCAACTGGCGGCTTTTCAACTACCGCTGTCATCGCTTTAGATTCACCGGTAGTTAACTTATGACCATCACAATCAGCAACACCGTAGCTGCTCACCATGTCCATAGGAACAGGCTCTACCATAATTTGGCTATGTCCAACTTCATTATAACGAGTTAACATTGCCGCTAAATTTTCGGTTTTTAAATCCGCTGAAGCATCATCTAAAATTACATCAGGTAAAACCACAACAAACGGTGACTCTCCAATAATTGGACGAGCTTTCAATACTGCATGGCCTAAACCTTTTGCTTCACCTCTGTCTCTTATACACATCTCCGAGCCCACGAGAC
>CAJXPG010000236.1 GCA_913057925.1 uncultured Colwellia sp.
CTACACAGAGTAGATCGTCGGCAGCGTCAGATGTGTATAAGAGACAGGTTTTTAGCGAAGCCGTAATGTCAAAACGAACTAGTTATCAACTTCTGCCTTACTAGAGCCTTGCAGCAAGGTATCATGCCAGCTGACTTCTTGTGGGTAAGTGCGCTGCGCTTCTTCAAGTAGCAATTGATATGCCTGGTCCTGCTCTAATGCTTTAAGTATCTGCAAACAATTTTTGTATAAAATGGGTCTCGGCTTATGTTTGATACGTTTTAGTGCCCAATTGAGATAGCTTTTCAGTTTAGTGACATCATTATCACGTATACCTTTAATAAGAATATGTGCATAAACAGCGGTATCTAAACGACTTTGCCAAGCGATAGGGTTGATAATGTCATTTAACCTTTCAAGTGCTTCTGGGCTAGTCGGATTCTTTTCATGCTCGACTAAAATATTAGCGGTATGTAAGGTGGTTAGCAGGAAAGGGATGAAAATAGCAGGGATAAACAATGCAAAGAACCGAATCAAGAAGGTCTTTTCAATAGTTAAGCTTTCATGATTTTTTTCTTGTGCTAGCAAGTGTCTATCTAGCTGCCAAAGCATAATCAAAAAAATAAACCAGTGACTGTTCGAGCTGTAAAAAGGGAATTCCAGTTGGCTATGTAATAGCATTGGGAATATTAATGCTAATAATAGCAAGCCTCTGGTTAAAAGCAGTTTTCGCCAAGTTAACAGGTAGCCAACTGTAAAGAACACAAAAGCTAGTAAGGCAATTACACCGCCTTCCACTACCCAGAACAGCACTTCGTTATGAGGGTGAGAAAGACGAGTGATAGTATTCCCTATGCCAGGGTTTTTAATGGCATAGTTGTTAAAATGATCAATAAAACTTCGCTCAAAACCACCGTAACCATAACCTAACAACGGCTTTTCTTTAATCATATCGAAGCTAACAATAAACTGGGCATCACGAGCTCCGACATTTTCATAGACATCTCCACCGCGAATCGGCGTTGATGAATTTTCAAGACAGGCAAGTGCAATAAATGCGGCAATGACAATTACGGAAAGGTTAATCAAGAATTGCTTTTTGTCTTTTTGAAGTAAGTAAGGCACAGTTAAAGCAATCACGGCTATTGCCGCTACAAAACCGGTTCGAGATTGTAGTAGTATTAATAAGAAGCTCGTGATGAATAAGCTGAGACTAGTAAATAATTTGACTGCTAATTTATTGCTGGTTAATTGATTATTAACAGATAAGTACAAGGCAATGGCTAAACCTGTAGCCATGAAGCTTGCCATAACATTCGGCTGTAAGAACACTCCGTGAGGCCGACTGCTACCAACAATATAGCCGCCCCAGTCACCTGCTTCTAAAATGAAAAACTGCACTAAACCAAAGCAAGCTTCAAAAACCACTGCAAGCAATATGACAACCAGTAGTTGTAGTGCTTCTAATTTTGAAAAATTAAATTGGTATAGAGAAAAAAGAAACAGTAAACCGCCGATTAAGGCCAAGATTCTAGGAATAGCGTGGTCGGTAAGCTCGAAGTCATAGAAAACAGGAATAACTAAACAGAGACAACCAAGGGTTAACCAAAGTAACATTTTACTGTAATACAGCTTTCCATTAAGCGTGGTTTGCCATAAGCCAAGGGCGATAAGGATTGAAGTAATCAGCCAAGCAAAAACATTATAAGAATAGTAAAGTCCTACTCCGCCTGGTGTATCGAGCACTATGTGCATCGCAATGAGAAAATATAGGCCTAGAAAGAATTTATAGTAAGGTTTTAATGTCAAAATAAATACAGTGTTGCGATTGCGATGATTGAGTATACAATCTATAGCTAAAGTGTTGTAAGATAATCTTTATATTTTCAAGCGGCAGAGCAATTTTACCTTGGTAATAATGTCGCAGTATTTGCATTTATATATTCCCGCCTTGAAAGAGACACTAAATGAATAACAAAGGCTTTTCATTAATTGAACTGATTGTAGTCATTATTTTGATTTCAATTTTAGCTGTGTCCGTTGCACCAAAGTTTGATGGCACTGAAAGTTATGAGGCGCATACTCATAGAGCACAACTTATCTCAGCATTGCGGTTAACTCAGCAGCGGGCGATGCAACAAACAAATTCAACTGATGGTTTTTGTCATCAAATAGTGTTTGATGATGTTGCTAGTCGTTACGGCATACCCGATAGGGTTGATTGTTCAAATACCGTTTTTCCATTACCGCTAGCTGATTGGGTTGCTGATGGCACAGGGCATTTAGTTGATAGTCGCTATCAAGTTAGCTTTGATGTTAATGGTTTAGCTAATCCTCAAACAGTTGGGTTCGACTGGATGGGGCGGCCAACTGGAAGTTGTATAGGTGGTTGTGAAATAAACGTCACCAGCTCCACACACGTATTGAAAATTACCATAGAGCCGGAGGGCTATATTCATGTATTCGACCTTCCATAGGACTTCATCTAAGCGTCAGCAAGGCTTTACTTTAATAGAGTTAATAGCAGGCATTGTCGTGTTAACTATTTCACTGGCGGTTGTAAGTACTTTAATTGCGCCAGCAGAAGAGAAAAGTGCGGATAATGTGTTACAAATTAAAGCGTCAGAGCTAGGCCAAAGCTTGATGAGTGATATTACTAGCCGTGCTTTTGATCATAACTCAGACATGACTGGTGGCTTGGTACGCTGTGGTGAAACAGGAGCACCAGCTTGTTCAACAACTTTAGGACCAGAAGCTGGTGAATTAATGCGAAGTCAATTTAATGATGTTGATGATTTTGATGGTTTTACCGAACAAGTAAATTCAACCGATGATGCTTTACATAGTGGTTATAGTGAATTTCAAATTAATGTCAGTGTTATCTATGCGGGTAGCGATTTAGATCTAACGAATAACTTAGCCAAAAGAATAACTGTTACTGTGACCACGCCATTAGGTACAAATATCGAGTTCACTAGTCATAAGGCAAACTTCTAATGGCTGCTATTAAACAAATGAAATACCTCCCCAAAAGATTGATTCGTGGTTTCACGCTAATGGAAATGATTTTGGTGATTATTATCTTAGGGATAATGGGGGCGGGTATAAGTGGCTTTATTAGCTTATCGACACAAAGTTATTTAAATGCCACCAACCGAGATGAGCTTATAGGTAATGCCCGTTTTGTGATTGAGAGGTTAAGTCGAGAATTACGTAATGCAGTGCCAAATAGTATTAGAACCCAATCTTGGGCTGGAAATAGACTACAATGCATACAATTTACGCCAATAGTTGCAAGTACAGTATATACAGATATTCCTGTTGCACCAGAATTAGCAAGTAAAGTTTTATCGGTAATTCCCTTTGAGGGAGAAGACGGTAACCCTTACCAATGTAACATCGCATCGGGTTGTACTGATTTGGTGACTGTATATCCTTTGAAAACTGATGATATATACACTGATGCAACGAGTAGCACTGGAAAGATATTTCGAATTGATAATGTTGATAGCTCATCAGAGCCTTGGAAAATAAATATCCTTAATCTTCAAGCTGTTCATTTTGATGAAGACTCACCAACACAGCGCCTATACATAACCAGTGAGCAAGTCAGTTATTGTGCCTTTCCCGGTTTAGTTATCCGATATAGGGATAGTATTTCATCAGGGGGGCAAACAATTCCGGGTTCAACTCGTTTTTACATGGCAGGATATTTATTGGATGATATCAGTGGTCAGCAAGTATTTAATCATCAACCAGCGACATTAACCAGGAATGGGGTAGTTCAAATGCATTTTAGGTTTACAAAAGATGATGAGAATTATGTTTTCGATCACGAAGTGCATATAAATAACGTACCTTAAAAACTAATTTGCATATTTAAGTCTGTCAGTTTATTTTACACCTGTCTCTTATACACATCTGACGCTG
Source organism: uncultured Colwellia sp. (assembly GCA_913057925.1). Classification (GTDB taxonomy): domain Bacteria; phylum Pseudomonadota; class Gammaproteobacteria; order Enterobacterales; family Alteromonadaceae; genus Colwellia. Next base: position 3,910 of record CAJXPG010000236.1, read on the forward strand.
CCGACGATCTACTCTGTGTAG
>CAJXPG010000237.1 GCA_913057925.1 uncultured Colwellia sp.
AAAGCAAGTGGATGAGCAAGGAAAGGTTATACATCAACCACTGCCTAAAAATTTCTCTGTACGCGGCATTCAAGGTCAGTTATGGAGTGAAACTGTTCGCAGTGATGAACAAGCGGAATATATGATTTACCCAAGGTTGTTAGCCTTAGCGGAGCGTGCATGGCACCAAGCAAGTTGGCAAGTGCCTTATGATTCAAAAGGTAAAATATACAGTCAAGAAAGCCAGCTATTTACTAAGCAATTGCGTCAAACTAGAGATAAACAATGGCTAAGTTTCTCTCATACTCTTGGCAACAAGGAATTAGCTAAATTAGATCTTGCCGGCGTGTTTTATCGCCTTCCAACTGCCGGCGCTAAAATAGAGTCAGGAGTAATGTCCGCCAATGCTGCAATTAAAGGTTTAGCTATTGAGTACCGTGAACAAGGCGGTCAATGGCATACATATACCGTGCCCTTGAAAGTTAATGGTAAAACGCATGTACGCACGAGAACGGCTGATAAACAAAGAGCAGGGCGAGCTATGTTAGTGTCTCATTAAATTCAGCTCGGGTTGAAGTCTAAAAACTAACGTTTAAAGCCATGCTAACTAAGCAAGCTTAAAATTGCTTGTATCATTACCTCATTGAGCTAGGTGATGTTTGAGCTTACTGGCTTAAAGCGAGTTCAATTTCTTGTTGGTACTTTTGCTGTTTTTTGCCATTAAAGCCGGTATGAGCGCTGATCATTTTGCCTTGGCGATCAAATAAGTAGCTGCTTGGCATGCCTTTTAATTGAAATTTTTTGGCTAACACGCCTTGAGCGTCGTAAATAATGGCAAAATCAGCAGGGGTTTGTTGTAAAAACTTTACAGCCAAAGTCTTTTGTGCATCAAGGTTGACACTTAATACCACTAAACCTTGCTGCTGATATTGCTTTTGCATGGTGTTCATCCATGGAAATGATTTTCGACACGGCACACACCAAGATGCCCAAAAGTCGAGATAAACAACTTTGCCTTGATGTTGTGCCATCGTTTGCGTGAACTCTTCCAATACATTACTAGTATCGGTATTACTCGCATTGGCATTACTAGTCGGTAGTCCGCTCAACATGAAAACAGTTAACGTGATGACAGTGGTTTTGATAAAGTTGTTCATAGCTTTCCTACATATTTTATACATAAGTTAACTATACTTAGTTTTATCCCTGATGCACAATATCCTTTTAGGGTGAAAAATTCGAATAATCAGAGCGTTATTATATGAAAGTTGCGTTAAATAAATGGCTAACCGTATTAATTTGTTGTCTCTTATCCATGCCAGTATGGTCGCAAGTTGCAACCACAGAAGACTCAAGTGCGACGACGGACAAAGCGCATAATGAATGGTTAAAGCAACGCTTTTCTAAGCAACATCAAGCGTTAATCCCTATTGTTGCGGTTGCAGATATATTCTTTAGCTGCAATAAAGCACGAAAAGTAGATCCCAAAAGCTATGAACTGCGCGAATTAATTACCCTGATGGATAAAAACGTTTTAGCGGAAAAGTTAGCGAACTGTTTAGGTGAAGACACAATGCAATCAGATACCGCACTGAACTTTGGTTTGTTCGGCTGTTTTCATCAGCAACTTGCTCATTTACCCAAAGCTGAACGAGAGCAAAAAATGACCTTAGTGAAGCAGGCCGTTTCGTCATTATCTCATGATGAGAGAAAAAAAAGTTTTACCCAGTGCGTTACCGAGCAAAGTATTCATTACCTTAAATAGTGGTAAATAGATAAATTCCTAAAAGGTTGCCTAATATTGAGCAAGTAATTCATAAATTGTAACAAATACTTAGGTTGTTTTACTTTTGCTACTTTCTAATTGTAAGCATTTTCCCTTATAGTAGCGTTAACTCAATATAAAAAGACTAGCAAATCCGAAAAGGTGAAATAAAATATGAATCAAGAAACACCTAAAATTTTAGTGGTAGATGATGATATGCGTTTACGCTCACTGTTAGAGCGTTATTTAGTTGAACAAGGATTTACCGTTCGCAGCGCAGCAAGTGCTGAGCAAATGGATCGCCTACTAGAGCGTGAAAATTTTCACCTATTAGTGCTTGATTTAATGTTACCCGGAGAAGACGGACTCTCTATCTGTCGACGCTTACGCCAGAATTCAAATAATATTCCTATTGTAATGCTCACCGCAAAAGGTGATGAGGTTGATAGAATTATTGGTCTGGAACTAGGTGCTGATGATTACATGCCTAAGCCATTTAATCCAAGAGAGTTACTCGCTAGAATTAAAGCTGTTTTACGTCGTAAAACACAAGAAGCACCTGGCGCACCGGCATTAGAAGAAAATATTATCAGTTTTGGCGGCTATCACCTCAACCTAGCTACCCGTGAAATGCAAAAAGATGATATCAATATGCCATTAACTAGTGGTGAATTTGCCGTATTAAAAGCGCTAGTTACTCACCCACGTGAACCGCTATCTCGCGATAAACTAATGAATCTTGCCCGTGGTAGAGATTACTCAGCATTAGAGCGTAGTATTGATGTACAAGTGTCTCGCTTACGTCGAATGCTTGAAGATGATCCTGCTAAACCAAGGTATTTACAAACTGTTTGGGGCTTAGGCTATGTCTTTGTACCGGATGGAAGTCCTGCATAATTAAATGGTTAGAATGAAAATACTACCGCGCAGTGCTTTTGGACAAACAGTCTTATTGATAGGAATATTACTTTTTATCAATCAGATTGTTTCGTACATTTCATTTGCTATCTATGTTATTGAGCCGCACGAGCAACAAATCAACCAATTACTTGCCAAGCAAGTACGCGTGGTTTTTATTGATATTGATGATGCTAAGCTCAGCCCTAAGATGGCGAAAGCTTTTCACAATGAAACAGGCATTGGGGTCTATCGTCAAGAAGATGCCCTTAAACATGGTTTAGCGACAGCAGGTTTATATCCTTATCGTTCTGAGCAAATGTCACTTCTATTAGGTGGCCCAACCGAAGTACGTATATCTGATGGTAATGAGTATTTGTTTTGGATACGCGCACCACAAGCTCCACAACTTTGGGTCAAAATACCACTCAACGGCATGGAGAAAGGCAGCTTCTCACCGCTGATCTTCTTTATGGTAGTCATTGGTATGTTAAGTGTTATGGGGGGGTGGATCTTTGTTCGTCAACTTAATAGGCCATTAAAATCACTCGAAATTGCAGCTGAAGATGTTGGCCGTGGTGATTTCCCAGAACCCTTGGTTGAAGGTGGCACCTCGGAAATAATGGCGGTTACGCAAGCGTTTAATCATATGTCTAAGGGCATTAAGCAGCTTGAGGATGATCGAAACTTATTAATGGCGGGTATTTCTCATGATTTACGAACACCACTAACTCGTATCCGACTTGCCAGTGAGATGATGCAAGAACAAGACGCATTTCTTAAAGAAGGCATCGAAACAGATATCGATGATATGAACAATATCATTGATCAATTTATCGATTACATTCGCCACGATTCGAAAGATAAAGCAGAAATTGGGGACTTAAATCTCTTGGTTGAAGAGGTAATTAACGTTGAAACACCAAGTGATCGAGTCATTACATTTTACCCAGCTCCATGTCCTAAAATTCCTCTGCGCCATGTTGCGGTAAAACGCGCTTTAGCCAACTTAATTCAAAATGCCATTCGCTACACTTCCGAAGAAATAGAGGTAATTACCGGCGTTAATAAAGCAAAAGGATATGCATACTTTAAAGTGAGTGATAATGGTGCAGGTATTCCTGATGCAGATATTGAGCGACTATTTCAGCCATTTACTCAAGGTGATACCGCACGAGGTACAGAAGGTAGTGGGCTTGGTTTAGCTATTATCAAGCGCTGTCTCTTATACACATCTGACGCTGCCGACGATCTACTCTGT
>CAJXPG010000238.1 GCA_913057925.1 uncultured Colwellia sp.
TAGTACGGTCTCGTGGGCTCGGAGATGTGTATAAGAGACAGATATGCACCAGTCGCTAATGCTGTGGCTTTTATACCACCGGCGCTGTTCGATGGTAGGGTGATTGCACGGCCGACAGAAAGACATTCCACTAACATTCGCCAACCTTGACCTGCCATATCAGCGCCACCAATAATATAATCAAGTGGAACAAAAACTTCTTCACCTTGAGTCGGACCATTTTGAAAAGGGACATTGAGTGGAAAGTGTCTACGTCCTATTTTTATACCGTCTAAATGAATGGGAATGAGGGCACAAGTAATACCTAGCTCTTTAGTTTCTGAAAGTAGTCCATCTGGGTCTTGCAATTTGAACGCTAAACCTAGAACAGTAGCAATGGGGGCCAGCGTGATATATCTTTTATCCCACGTAAGTTTCATACCGAGTACATCTTTACCTTCAAAGCTACCATGACAAATTATTCCAAAATCTGGGATTGAACCTGCATCTGAGCCTGCTTCTGGGCTAGTCAAGGCAAAACATGGTATTTCCTCACCTGATGCAAGGCGCGGTAAGTAATACTCTTGTTGCGCTTTAGTTCCGTATTCCTGCAACAACTCTCCAGGTCCTAATGAGTTTGGAACTCCCACAGTACTTGCAAGTACTGAACTAACGCCGGTTAATTTTTGTAAAACACGAGATTGTGCATAAGCTGAAAACTCTAAGCCGCCGTATTGTTTTTTAATGATCATGGCAAAGAATTTATTTTCTTTTAAAAACTGCCATATTTCAGGCGGTAGATCAGCAATTTCATGAGTAATGTGCCAATCATTGACCATGGAGCAAACTTGCTCTACTGGACCGTCAAGGAAAGCCTGCTCTTCACTGCTTAGTCGTGGTTGAGGATAGTTATGCATTTTTTTCCAGTTTGGATCACCACGAAATAAGTCTGCGTCAAACCACGTAGTACCGGCATCAATCGCTTCTTGCTCTGTCGACGACATTTGCGGCATTATTTTTTTAAATAATGCTAATAAAGGCATACTAATAAATTGTTGCCTTACGCTGTCAATATTAAGTGGCAAGGCGATCACTGCAAATAAAAGCCATGATACAAAGCCAATGATATTGAAGACCGAGCCCATAACCATTAAACCGGCAAAACTTAAGGTATAACTCGATAATGATGCTCTGGCATAACTCATGAACCACGTTAATGCTAAGGCGATAAACAACCAAATAATAATATCCACAAATATTCCTTTTCAGTGCTGCTGTAAAGTGAAGTTAGATGATAAAAAAGTAATTGAATTTAAAATATATTTTAGTCAATGATATACTCTATTTATAGAATATATTGTTGATTAAGCCAAGGGTAAATATATTTTAACTACTTGGTATTTTTTGAGGTTTTGAAAATGTGTGAACTACTGGCCATGAGTGCTAACGTACCAACCGATATTTGCTTTAGCTTTAGTGGCTTAATGCAACGAGGTGGTAATACCGGACCACATAGTGATGGTTGGGGTGTTACTTTTTATGAAGGGAAAGGTTGCAGAAGTTTTAAAGACCCAATGCCGAGCGCGCAATCACCTATCGCTGAGTTGGTGACTAAATATCCAATGAAAAGTGAGGCGGTGGTTTGTCATATCAGACAAGCAAATTCTGGCGCGGTTTGTCTAGAAAACACCCATCCATTTATTAGACAAATGTGGGGCAGAAATTGGACTTACGCTCACAATGGTCAACTGAAAGATTTTCAAAGTGAATTAGCTATTGAATTTCACCTTCCTATTGGGACAACGGATAGTGAACATGCCTTTTGTTGGATACTTGATAAGCTTCATAGCAAATATGGAGCAAAGCAAGTTGAAGCAAAGGAGTTGTTTACCTACATCGCTTCGTTATCAAGCCAAATTGATAAACTCGGTGTAGCAAATATTATTATTACCGACGGAGAGTACCTGTTTGCCTATTGTTCGAATAACTTGCACTGGTTAACAAGAAGAGCTCCATTTGGTAAGGCTAGCCTTATTGATGCAGAAATGGCGGTAGACTTTCAGCAAGAGACTACTAGTAAAGATATTGTGACCGTTATCGCCACCAAACCACTGACTGATGATGAAACCTGGCATAAAATGCAGCCAGGGCAATGGCAACTTTTTCGTTTAGGTGAACGTATTGCTGGGGTAGGTTGTACAGAGTAAATACAAACGTATCAATTAATTATTTGAGCCGTTCAACTAGTTGATCAGGCTCAAAATAACTCCAAGCAATAAAACGGCTAATTTTTTGCCCTTGAGCCATTTTGATGACCTTTATTTGTTTAGCGGAAGATTTTTTCAGCGCTAACTTAAGTTTAGCTAGATGCTCTTTTTTAGATACTAAACAGGTAAACCAAAATACTTGTGTTTTAAACGCCTTACTTTCTTTTATCATTTTAGAGATAAAGGCTAACTCACCTCCTTCACACCAAAGCTCTGCTTTTTGACCACCAAAGTTAAGTGCGTTCTTATTGCCTTTGTTGGTACGATTTAGGTTCTGCCATTTTCGCTTAGTCCCTTGGTTGGCATCGTCGAGGGATTTATGAAAAGGCGGATTACAAAGCGTCAAATGAAAAAACTCATCTGCTTTAATAATGTTATTAAAGATAAACTGTTCATTTTTTTGTAGTCGACAAGCAATCTTATTGGCTAGCTTTGCATTCCCACTAATGATGTTATTTGCTTCTTGGATTGAGATAGGGTCAATGTCGGAGGCAACAAAATCCCAATTATATACCTGCGTTCCTAAAATAGGATAAATACAACTAGCCCCAGTGCCAATATCTAAGACAGATATTCTATTTGCTGGGGATTTAAATTGCTTTGAGAATGTTTGCAGTAAATCATTAAGGTGATGTATATAATCGACTCGACCAGGAATAGGGGGACATAAGTAGCCCTCAGGAATATCCCAATAACTTATATCATATTCACTTTTTAAAAGGGCGCAGTTTAGAGCCTTTACCGCGTCAGGGTTGGCAAAATCAATGGTAGGTTTATTGTTAAACTTATTTAAGATGACAAAAGCTTTTAAAGGCGGGTGTGCTTTTGTTAATTGGCTAAAGTTATAGCCTTTTTTATGACGGTTTTTTGGGTGCACAGTGATAGTCGCTTATTTGCCATTTATTGCGGTAGGTTGAAGGAATAACGCTATAAACTAGTCATTCTTTAGCTTGGCTTTTGTCCGATCTTGAAGTAACCATTACTAGTAAATTGCACCACTTGATGACGCTTTTTACCAATTAAAATGGGGCCATCATCCATAAACAAAAAATTTTTCCAGCATTGTTGAAAGATAAGCCATGTTGTTTCGATAACATTATCCCTAGCGCTACAATAATAGACAACGGTGTTATTGTCCCAATTGAGGTGATCGTTGATTAAAACCGGTAGCTCTACTTCATTACTATCCCAAATCCCTTCCCATTTACCTTGTTCAAGCCAATTACCTTTATCTGCTGGCCAATCGCCTTTCTTAAAGAAGTCAGGGTGATCAACTTGCTTAGATATGAAGGTGTCCCAAAGTATATTGGCACGCTCAATGGTCATTGGTTTAATTTTTGTTATGTTTTTATCAGATATTGGTAAGCTTTTATGCTTGAATATCCAAGCATTTTTTAAACTCTCTAGCGGTAGGTAGTTCATTCATCTGTCTCAAAAGGGAACTCCGGCTAATTATACCTATCATATTGAAAATTAAAAAGTGCTGAACAATGTAACCTGTCTCTTATACACATCTGACGCTGCCGA
>CAJXPG010000239.1 GCA_913057925.1 uncultured Colwellia sp.
AATCAAAACCTGAAGGTTGAGTCTTTAAATGCCACTTACCGACAATCGCGGTTTGATAACCAGCAGACTGTAGCTGTTTCGCCATATTATCTTTTTTACGATCGAGTGGCTGATCAAGGGTTTTAACCCCATTAGTATGACTATATTGACCGGTCAAAATTGCCGCTCTACTCGGGGTACAGATAGAGTTATTAGCATACATACCATTAAAGCGAATGCCTTCAGTAGCTAACCTATCAATATTAGGTGTTTTAAACACCTTTGATAAACGACCGTTGTAGCTAGATACCGCATTAGCAGCATGATCATCAGACATAATAAAGACAATATTGGGTTGTTTTGCCAATACTTCAGCGGAGATAGCACTAGATAAAATCACTGCGGCAACAGAAGAAAATTTCAGGCTAGTCTGCAGGGTACGTTTAATTTTATTTGTTAAATTCATAATTTATATTCCAAGCTAAGCCAATGTTAGTCCCACGTTAATGATAAAAAAGCATCGTAACTTGCTTCAGGAGCATCCAAATCAAGCGGGTCTTCGACAACCGATTGCCAGTCTGCTAGCTGTTTCATCATGGTGGCCACCTGTTCTTGGTATTGCGCTTGGTCACTTAAGTCATGCATTTCTAACGGGTCAGCTTTCAAATCAAACAGTTGTGTTCGCTTAATCATTGGGTAATAAATCAGTTTAAAATCTTGGCTTCTCACCATGCGTTGAAAATGACGATAAGCACCATAAACGTTGTCATAAACCGCGTCTTTCTCGCCGTTAATAAGTGGCACTATGCTGGGTGCATCAACACTCTTTGGTATGGCTAATCCGGCCATTTCAGCCGCAGTTGGGAAGACACTATTTAAATAAAACATACCAGTTTTGGTGGTATCTGCTGGAATATTAGGACCTTTGACAATAAAAGGTGCTCGAATACTATGGTCATACTGGTTTTGTTTGCCCATCAAGCCATGACGACCCATGGCTAAACCATGATCTGAGGTGAAGACAATCAAGGTATTTTCTGCCTGACCAGTGACTTCTAGCTGCGCTAAAATACGACCTATTTGTGCGTCGGTATGCTCAATCATCGCGTAGTATTTACTGATTTTTGCTTTAATATTTTTCTCTGAACGAGGGAAGCCTGTTAATACTTCATCACGAAGGTAATAGTCACCTTGATCAAACGGGTGATATTTTAGAAAGTTTTTAGGTGTTGGGATCTTTTGTGCTGGATAGCGTGCTAAGTATTCATCAGGTGCATGCAAGGGATCATGCGGCGCAAGAAACCCGACATACATCATAAACGGTTTATCACTAGCTTCACGCTGAGCAAGAAAATCAACGGCTGCATCTGCTACTACTTCACTGGTATGTTTGCCGCCTTTATAATCGGTGAATGCTTCATCACCTGACTTTGAGCTGTCAAAATCGGTAAAGTGTGCATCCCAATGACCGCCCTTCTCATGACGCGACATACCATTTTTATGAATGGCTGTACCATGGCTGAAGCTTCGCTGCCATACATCCATGGATAAATGCCACTTACCGGTTTGAAAGGTATCGTAGCCAGAATTTTTAAAGGTTTCACCGAACGTTGCATGTTTGGCAACAAAGTTAGGATCATTTACGCCCCTTGCATCAAGACCTGTTCGGTATAAATGGCGACCTGTATTAATCATTTGACGACTCGGTAAACAAACCGCGCCAGACCATGCCCCTTGATTAAACACATGAGAAAATCGCATGCCCTGTTTCGCTAACTTATCTATATTTGGTGTATTGATATCTTTATTACCAAACGCCGATACCGTATCGGGTGCTTGGTCATCCGTTAAAATAAAAAGAACATTTAAGGGTTTTTCTTTTAGGCTATTTGCATCAACTTTTGTAGTGACACTGGCATCACTACAGCCACCAATGAACACAGTGACCATTATTGATAATAGTGCCATGGATAATGAGCCTAACTTATACACGCTACCTGTATTAGCGTTTAAACAATTCTTAAAAGAATTCATTAATAGTGCCTTTATGTGGTCTTAATAATGTTAAGTGATTGTCTTAGGGGGAGTCATGAACCAAGACATCAACAGCAGTATAAAGCAAACTACACGAATAAATGATCTTTGTAAAGAATAGACACATCAGTATTCGCTATTTATTACCTAACTTTACGTTTTGGTGATTTAACCAACATAAAGAACACAAAGCGTCTTTGATTTTTTTTCAATTATTACCGCTTTATGAGTTATGAATATATCAATAAGCTAAAAAGTACTTTTTCTGATTCAGTTACCTATCGATGGGGCTTAACGTTCCTGATGAATGCTGACCTATGACATGGGTATAAATTTGAGTCGTTTTCAAGTCATTATGCCCTAGCAGCTCTTGTACTGTTCTTATATCAGCACCGTTTATCAGTAGTTGGGTTGCAAAGGTGTGCCTGAAGGTATGTGCAGTGACATGCTTTCTAATACCTGTTTTCATGACCGCAGCTCTTAGGGCTTTAGTTAGAGCGGTCCAATGTCTGTGGTGTCGGCAGAAATAACCATCAGTTGGATGTTGGCACCTTACGGTTGAGGGAAATAAATACTGCCATTTAAATTGTGTAATTGCCTTGGGATATTTTCGTGCTAGTCCTGAAGGCAAGCTTGTTTTACCTTCCCCTTCAGCCAAGTCTTTTTGATGAAGGCTTTCAACTATATTAATTTGAGTTTTGAGTGGCTCTATGAGAGATTTAGGTAATAAAGTCATCCTATCTTTAGCGCCTTTCCCTCGAAATACGTAGATTGAGTTACTGTCAAAATCAATGTCTTTTATACGTAATCTTAATAATTCTGCTTTTCTTAACCCACTTCCGTATAGCAGGTTGAACATAAGTTGATATGGTGCTTTGAGCTCATTGATTATTGTTGTTGCCTCTTGGTTAGATAATACCATAGGCACTCTTTTGGGGGCTTTTGCTCGAACTGTATCGGATAAAAGGGTGAGCTCTCTTTCAAATACATGCTTGTACATAAAAACAATTGCGCAAAGTGCTAAGTTTTGTGTAGAGGACGTTACTTGTCTATTAACTGCTAAATAACTAAGGTAGTTGCTTACTTCCTCTTCACCCATATCTCTGGGGTGTCTCTTTTGGTTAAAAAGAATGAAACGTTTAATCCAAAGTAAATATGCTTTTTCAGTTTGAATACTGTAATGCTTTGTACGAAGAATATTGCGGATACTTTCAAGAAAAGGCGATGTAGACATTTAAAAAACCTCTGTAGCTGTATTTATATACAGGTACATATTTCAATTAAATAAAGATCAAATAATTTATTAATTGGATATTACTGAGAAGTCTCAGTAAGTGGCCTAACTTCAGCTTTATTATTAAAACACTCTATTAAGTTGTTGAATATTATCTTTTTATTGTTTTATATATTTATTGGATATTACTGAGACTTCTCAGTAATATCCGAACACAATAGGTCTTGTTTAAATTAACCTTTCTAATTCTTTGAAATTGTGGATATTATGTAAAAATTAATCAACATTATGGGACGGACATTACCTGTCTCTTAT
>CAJXPG010000240.1 GCA_913057925.1 uncultured Colwellia sp.
AGCAGGTACAACAAAACCCGTCAAAGTTCTTACGTAAGAAGTTTCAGCAGGAACATCTCAATGAGCAGAGTAGTAAACTAAGTAAGGGGCAAAATAATGAGCAAAAATAGTCTCCTGTCTCAAAATCCCCCCCCCACTGACAGTCACTTCATTTGGCTTTTAAACTTGCCACTTTTAGCCATGATTTTTTTAACTTTTTTTTCAGCAATGTATACCAGCAATGCCTTAGCAGCCCAGCAAACTTCAATCGCTTCATTACAGAAAAGTGGTCAAGTTAAAGTAAAGATTTATCAAGAACAAGAAACAGCGAGTGTCCCCAAACAACAACTCAATTTGGTTGTTGAAGTGTTAAGTGCTCATCCCTTTGCAGGAGACTTTAGCCTACCTTATCTTGATTTTGACAATACCGTAGTGATTCAGCCAAATGAAAAGGCAGAGCTAACCACTAAGCTAGTTAACGATGAACTTTGGTTTATTCAAAGCAAAAAAATTCATATTTATCCATTAAAGAGCGGGAAGTTTTCCGTACCTGCAATGACTGCACAGGTAAAACTCACCATAGAAAACCAAGGCACTGTAGTAGGCGACGTGAAAACTAAGCCTTACAGCTATGAAGTAACGTTACCTGAAACTATGAAAGCAGCAGAAGATATTATTGCGAGTAGTCATGTTGAGTTTACTTTAAATCAACAGAGTAAAGCTGAGAGAAAAACAGATGAATATCAACTAGGTGATGCCATTACTTTCAACTACAAAATTACAGCCGATAACAGTCATGTGATCATGCTGAACAAACTTAACTTTGTCGAACTAGCAGGTTCACAAATTTATCGTAAACCCAGTAATGAGAAAGATGAGTTTGACCGTTTTGAAAAGTTTAATACTGCAATATTGTCGCAATCAGTCACCTATATTTTTCAGCAAGCAGGCGAATTCATCATTCCCGCGCAACAAGTACTGTGGTGGGATACGGTAAATAACCAGCTCAAAGAAGAATTCATTGAAGCACAAGTTTTTCAAGTAGGAGAAGCATTAAACAGCTCAGAACCGACACAGTCTATCGACAAAGGATCTGTGTCATTAGTTAATTCTCTAGATGAAAGATCACTAATAAAAGCGTTAATAGCTCTTGTTTTACTAAGTTTTTTCTTAGCGATTATTCGTCAATTTGTTAAGCACAAATCAGCTATCATGGCTGAATTTCACCAAGTTAATCAAACCGCACAAAAACAATTAACTAAACACTATCGTAAGCAAGTTGCAGAACAAGATTATAAAAAGGCAATCAGCAGTTTATATCAACTCAGTAAAATATCTGCAAATGAGGTTGCCGCACTTGGCAAATCTTTAGCACCAACCGATAGCAGTCGTTTAGCTGCACTACAACAATTAGCCTTTAACGCAGCAAACAAAGCATCTAAATCGATTAGTTTTACTGCCCAAGATGGCGATGAGTTATTGCAAGCTTTACTGCATAAAAAAAGACTGAGCAATAAGCGTCAGCCTTTTTCATTTTCTTTTAGGCTCAACCCTGAAAATAAACAATGAAGTGATCAGGTAAGTTCTTTTAGCGATTAAATCATTTACAAGTTAATCGTTACTTTGTATGAGGCTTGGTTTAGCCTCATTTCTTAGCACCACGATAAAGCAAATTAACGCGATAGACCAAATAACACCTTTTAGAATAACTGAATTTACATCCGTATGGATATGATCAGCTCTGAAGGTGGCTCCGCGTAAATAAGCCTCTAAATGCGCGTAAAAAGGCACAAACATACCACCCGTCGCATATGCCCATGCTGCTACCATATACTTTGATGCTAGTTTAGAGCCTTTAGTAGCCAGTATCGCTGCAGTAAACAATAATGCTCCACACAAATAATCTTCAACCATGGTAGTGGCATTCACTGAAAAGTAACTTAACCCTCTACGAAGAGTTTCACCTAAAATAAAAACTGCGCTCATTAAATACGTTAACCAAAGAACTATTTTCATTTTGCCTCCCAAGGCAGTATCAATTTTTAATACTAAATATCAGAAAAATCAGGTAAAAAAAATGAAGACCTATTGGGTCCTCATTTTTCAGTGTTTTCAATTATGGTTATACCTAAGTGACTATTTCGCCGCTTTAACAAATGGAATTAAGCGGTAGCCATCAACACGCACTCTATCTGATGGAATATAATGTCTCATTGCTAAGTTGAATACGCCGGTAGCATTTTTAGTCGGGATGTTATTAATTGCATCATCACCACAACCAAAACTTACCGTATAAGTACCGTCTTTATTTGGTTTAGCCGTATTAGAGCTTTGGTTAGCTAATTCACCAAACATAAAGCCTTTCTTGTCATAAACCGTAACCGACCAAAACGCTTTGTTTTTAGGGTCTTCAAAAGTCATTTGATGACATTGATCTGCTGGATAGTTTGGAGACAGCTCATAAAGGTTATCAACTAATTGAGCTCCCCCCCAACCTAATGCTGCACCCATAGCATACTTTTCTTTAGTAAATAACTCTTTGGATGAGTCTGTTGGATCAGTAAACATACCAAATGTTGCTTCAAGCGGGCTACTTGCCAATAAAGCAGGCGCTTTAGCTTTTAGTGCATGTTCGGTTTCATAAAAAGATGTTTTATCTACTGCCATTGATTTGAACTCGGTAGCAGATTTTGCCGTAATGCTCATTTGATCTTGATATTTCTTCGCTTCTTCTAAGGTAAAAGTAGCATCTAAACGGATAACCAAATACAAGTGTTTACCAGTGTGCGTGGTTAAATTAAACGTACCTGAACCATATTTCATTGGCTGAATACGGTGATCTTCTGTAATACCTTCCACCGACATGTATTTGCCTTTAGGCAGTTTCGGCATAGTGATGTAAGCGCCTTTTGATACATCAACAACAGCCATTGAATAATAAGTATCACGGTTCATGCGAACTACTGGTTGATTATCGGTAGGGGTAAGTACACGTTTATGAAGAAGATTATTCACACCAACTAAACCTTGGTTTTTCACCATTTGACGTGCTGTTTCTAACGTTGGGTAGTTGTCGCTCGTTACTACAACGCCGCCTTTATTAAAGAAGCCATCCAAAGTGGTTACTGTGCTGCCAGCCATACTAGAAAAAGCTAATAGGTTAATACTAATTGCAGTTGCTAAAACTAATTTTTTCATCATTTCATCCTTTGATTTAAATAACTGTTTGCCGGTGTAAGTTGATGCGGCGTTTGCCATCACCTGATTGATGTAACCAGTGTAAACAATTATAAAGTTATAGCAAATGAAGTGTTTACATAATAGATATGCACTGGGTGCATATAAATAGCATCAATTGATGCGCAGTATGTAATGTAGTTTTTCGTCTCTGCGCTATGCAATATATTCATGTTAAATGACTTATGTTCAATTAGGTTAATACCATTAAAAAAGCACTAGTAGTTGTTAACAACTGCTAGGGGCTGTTGATCTTTCGAGATTGTTTTTGCAGCGAATTGTTGGGTATTTATACAAGGCAGAGCTTTTGTAATGTGGTT
>CAJXPG010000241.1 GCA_913057925.1 uncultured Colwellia sp.
GAGATCTAGTACGGTCTCGTGGGCTCGGAGATGTGTATAAGAGACAGGAATCAACACCGTGTAATAGAATAGCAAACTCTTCACCACCTAACCTTGCGGTTAAGCCTGTGCCAAAATGCTTACGCATGTATAAAGCAATCACTTTTAATACTTGATCACCAGCATCATGACCATAATTGTCATTAACTTTCTTAAAAAAGTCGATATCAATCATAGCTAAACAATAAGGGACTTTTTTCTCTTTGTATTCTTTAATGCGTAACTCAGCACTGCGGAAAAATGCACGGCGATTCGCTAAATCGGTTAAATAATCGGTATTGGCCGCATGCTGTATTTTGGCAATATTATTTAAACTTTCAATGTTTTGCGTGATCCGACAATAAAATTCTTCAGGGCAAAATGGTTTACGTAAAAAATCATCAGCGCCATTTTTAATAAAACGCGCGGAATGAATGCCGTTACTTGCGCCTGAAATTCCAATTACCGCAAGTTGTTCACGCGTATATAAACGACGAATTTCATTAGTTAACTCAATACCATCCATCGCTGGCATTTCTAAGTCGGTAATCACCATTTTTATCGTTTTGTGTTGTGCTAATTTCTCAAGCGCTTGCACACCGTTATTGGCGGTAATCACAGTAAAATTTCTACGTTTTAGCAATTCAACAATATGATTTCGTGCTGATGAAGAGTCATCTACTACTAAAATAGTATTTTGGTTATTGGTTTGCTGCCAATGCAAGATACGCTTTAAATATAAAAAAGCTTGGCTATTTTCTTTGGGAATATAGTCAATAACAGGTTGTGACAGTATTTTTTGACGAGTTTCATCATCCATTTTACCCGTCATGACAACACCTGGAATACCGTGTGATAACACACAAGCAATCGCTTCACCATCAACAGCATCAGGTAATGCATAGTCTATGGTTGCCGCAAAAAAATCAGTATCAGATGATAATACATCTTCAACTTCCGCCAAACTGGTAGCTATTACCACTTCAAATTGAAGTGAGCGAGCTATTTGCTTAATAACTGTCGCTATAGGCTTACTGTCTTCTACTACTAGTAATCGTTGAGACATTACAACACCTTCTAATTTTAAATTGCCAATTACCTAAGAATTTTCGATTAGCACTTAACTGACATACCGCTTTTATACCGCTTGTAAGTTAGCGTACTCAACAACAAGCCATTTACTACCAACATCAGCAAAATTGACTTGAATACGTGATTGAGCACCGCTGCCTTCATAATTAAGTACTACACCTTCACCAAACTTAGCATGTTTCACTTGCTGCCCCAACTTAAACCCTGAATTTTCAAAGGTTTCTAGTGTAAAGGTATTAGAGAACTTACCTGTTTTAGCAGGACGCTGCACTTGTGATTGCATTCTGATTTCTTCGACACAATCTTCAGGTAATTCACGTAAAAAACGACTCGCTTTATGGAATTTTTCTTGTCCATATAAGCGGCGACTTTCAGCATGGCATAAGTATAGCTTATGCATTGCCCTTGTCATGCCAACATAACATAATCGACGTTCTTCTTCTAAACGCCCTATTTCTTCAACAGACTGCTGCGATGGGAACATGCCTTCTTCAAGGCCAGCAATGAATACTAACGGGAACTCTAAACCTTTTGCAGAGTGCATTGTCATTAGTTGTACTGCGGCTTCAAACTCATCGGCTTGAGATTCACCCGACTCTAACGCCGCATGCGTTAGAAATGCAGTGAGTGGTGTTTGTTCTTCAACCAACTCAGGGTCACTTTCAAAGGTTTGACACGCGGTAACTAGTTCATTTAAGTTTTCTATACGCTGTGCTGCGCGCTCACCTTTTTCAGCTTGGTACATAGCTTTTAAGCCACTGTGACTTATGATGAAGTTGGCTTGTTGGTCTAAATCTAAATTACAGGTGTCATCCTCAAGCTGCTCAATTAACTCAACAAAGGCGGTGATTGTTTTTGCTCCTCGCCCTTTCAGTTGCTGTGCTTGTAGCATTTGTTGGCACGCTTGCCACATGGTAATTTCTGAGCCTCTCGCAGCATCTCTAACTAAAGATAAGGTTTGATTACCAATACCGCGCGTTGGCGTATTAATGATACGCTCAAAAGCCGCATCATCATCACGATTGTTAATTAAGCGCATATAAGCAAGGGCATCTTTAATCTCTTGTCGCTCGAAAAATCGTTGGCCGCCATAAATACGATAAGGTAGCTGACCTTGCAGTAAAGCTTCTTCAAGTAATCGAGATTGAGCATTGGAGCGGTATAAAATAGCGACTTCGTCTAACTTGCCGCCTTCATCACGCCATTGCTTAATACGACCGGCAATAAAGCGTGCTTCATCAATTTCATTAAAAGCAGTATAAATTGAGATCTTCTCGCCCGCATCACCCTCAGTCCAGAGCTCTTTACCGAGTCGGTTATTATTATTGCCAATCAGCTGATTAGAAGCATTTAATATATTGGCAGTTGAACGATAGTTTTGTTCTAAGCGAATCGTTTTCGCATCATCATATTCAGCAGTAAAGCGCTCAATATTTTCAATTTTCGCGCCACGCCAGCCATAAATAGATTGATCATCATCACCAACAATCATTACCTTACTGCGCGCTTTGCCCAACATGGTTAACCATGCATATTGAATAGCGTTAGTATCTTGAAATTCGTCGACTAAAATATGACCAAAGCGCTGTTGATAATGATCTAATAATGCCGGGTTTTTCAGCCATAACTCATGCGCACGCAGTAACAGCTCAGCAAAATCGACTAGGCCTGCGCGATCACAAGTATCTTGATAAGCTTTATACACTTTAACAAACAGCTCTTCACTTGGGTCGAACTGCGCATCAATATGCTGAGGACGTAACCCTTCATCTTTTTTGCCATTGATATACCAAACAAATTGCTTGGCAGGCCACTTTTTCTCATCAAGTTCAAGTGACCTAACGATTCGTTTTACTAGACGTATTTGATCATCACTGTCTAATACTTGAAAACTTTGTGGTAAATTTGCTTCTTGAAAGTGCATGCGTAATAAACGATGCGCTAAACCATGGAAGGTGCCTATCCACATACCATGAGTATTACCATGTACCACCTGCTCTACACGGGCACGCATTTCTGCCGCTGCTTTGTTGGTAAAAGTTACCGCTAAAATACTGTGTGAAGAAACACCTTCAACTTGCATCAACCAAGCAATGCGCTGAACTAAAACGCGAGTTTTACCGCTCCCAGCGCCTGCAAGTACCAACATATTTTGCTTTGGTGCTGCAACAACATCACGTTGCTTGTCATTGAGAGAGTCGAGTAATTCTGAAACGTCCATAGAGGTTACCTTTATTGAGGTGGCAATATCTAAATCGGTAGATAAAGGTGCAAGATAAAAAGCCTGTCTCTTATACACATCTGACGCTGCCGACGATCTACTCTGTGTAGA
>CAJXPG010000242.1 GCA_913057925.1 uncultured Colwellia sp.
TAAGCTTTTTGCCTGAACCCCTTGGAACTGGATGCGCATTATAGAGATCGTTTTGCAGAGCGCAAGGCTTTATTTCACTATTTGGCTCATACGACTATTAAAAGAACAAATAGCTTTTTTATCATCTAATAACCGTTTATAAATGAAGCTTATTGTTATGAACGAATTGATTAGCGTCGTCTTCGTCGATTATTATCATCTCTACTTTTACCTATTTTATTACCCGTCAAAGCTTTATTTCGAGCTGTCTTTTTGCTTGTTGGCTTACTTTTTGTTGATTTTGATTTCGTTAAATCTGGTTCATAGCCTGGTAACCACTGTTTAAGTAAACGTATATCTAGTAATTCTTCGATTGCTGTCAACAACCACTCTTCACTTACATCCACCAATGAAGTTGCAATACCTGACTTTCCTGCTCGAGCAGTCCTGCCTATTCTATGTACGTAATCTTCTGCATTATAGGGCAATTCATAATTTACAACATACTTCAGATCTTTAATATCGATTCCTCTAGAAGCGACATCTGTTGCAACTAATGCTCTGATCTTGCCCTCTTTAAACTCTAATAATGCTTTATCTCGTGCTCCTTGCGACTTATCCCCGTGTATAGCTACAGATTTGACGCCATCTTTTGTCATTTCCTTAGCTAAGTGGTCTGCCGACTGCTTTGTTCGGGTGAATACAAGTACCTGTTTCCAGTTTCTTGATCCGATTAAAAATGATGTTAATTCCCTTTTTCGGTCTTCATCAACCGAATAAATTACCTGTTCTATATCCTCAGCTGCAGTATTTTTATCATCAATTTCGACAATTTTAGGGTTTATTAAAATACTTTTCGCCATCTTGTATATGTCATCAGCAAAAGTTGCTGAGAATAGTAGGGTTTGTATTTCAATTGGTAAATATTTTCTAACTTGATCGATTTCATCTTTGAAACCCATATCTAACATTCTATCAGCTTCATCAAATACTACGGTATTAACAAACTCTAGCGATAAGTTACCAGTTCTTACAAGATCTAATAGTCTCCCTGGTGTAGCTATCAAAACATCTAAACCGGTAGAAATATCTTGAATTTGCTTTTTGGTACTAACACCACCATATGCAATACCAATTTTAAGCTCCGTAAATTGCCCATATTTATCAAAGCTTCTATGTACTTGTTGAGCTAACTCCCTTGTTGGTGTTAAGACTAGTGCTCTAATCATCAATTGTTCGGCATCACTAGACAACAAGTTTTCCAAAATAGGTAAAGCAAATGCAGCAGTTTTTCCAGTTCCTGTTTGAGCTCTTGCCATCACATCATGTTTAGCTAAAATAAAAGGGATGCTTTGCTTTTGAATTTCTGTCGGTTCATCATAAGTAGATTCTTCTACTGCTTGTAGGAGTGATGGATTTAAAGAAAAATCGGAAAAGTTCATTGCTGTTGCCCACGAGTATTTATGTTCGGCGATTATAGCAGAAGTAACCGGCAAGCAACTCTGAATTAGTATATTAACTTTAAGGCTGATATGGAAAATCACAATTATCAAAACATGAACTTCTTGATTGTCGATAATATCAAGCCGTCTCAAGATATTTTGAAACAGTTTGTCCTGCGCCTAACGAATAAACAGGTCGACAGTACTCATTATGCACAAGATGTCGTGGCACTATGCCAACAGAAACACTACGATGTCATTCTACTCGGTTACGATCTTGGGGAGAAACAAAAAAACGGACAGCAAATATTAGAAGAGTTACGGGTCAATAATTACATTAACAGACAATGTATTGTTATATTAATTACTGCAGAAGTATCCCAATCAATGGTACTTGCCGCCTTAGAACACAAACCAGACCATTATCTTTGTAAACCGTACTCTTTGAAGGAGCTCGATAAGCGACTAAGCGATTGCCTAAGAAAAAAATTAGTAATGGCACCAATCTATCAAGCGTTAGATGATAACTTACCGCTTAAAGTAATAGAACACTGTCAGCATGGACTTAGCGGTAATAATCCATATAAAGCGGAGTGTTTAGGGATATTATCAAGGCAATATTTTGACCTAAAAGATTACGACAAAGCGAAGAAAATTTACTCTTCTTACCAAAATAGTGCCAATTGTCAGTGGGCAGTTATAGGGCTTGGTAAAGTCGCTTTACAAGAAAAGAAATTGCATCACGCCGAACAACTTTTCAAATTACTTATTCAAAAGTACCCACTTTATCTTTCAAGTTATGATTGGCTTGCTGTGACTTATGAAGAGCAGTTCCATTACCTATTTGCGGAAGATATCCTTGAACAAGCATTAAAATTATCTCCTAGGTCGTTAACGCGATTACAAAAATATGCACACCTATGTATTTTCAACGAACACTTTGATAAAGCGACTTTGGCTTACGAACAAAATTATAAGCTAGCCCATAATTCGATCCATCATTGTGCAGATAATACGATAAAATATGTACAAGCACTTATAGAACATTCACCATCCTTGCCGCTAGTTGATGCTAAGAAGCTAAATAACAAAGCATTCGATTTTATGAAGAAAATGACGAGGGATTTTAGAGAAATTGATGTCAAAATTCAGTCACACCTACTTAGTGCGTGTTTATTTAAGATAACTCGGGAAACATCACTAGCAGATCAAGAAATCCTCCTTGGGGAGACATTAATCACTAGAGAACAAACAAACATTCCTGCTTCTAAGCTTATCGAGATATCTACGACACTTAAGAAATTAAACAAGGATACTCTAGCTTCTCAGTTATTAATAATGAGCCAAGAAAATGATACTGCTGAAGAGAAAGAAGGAGATAGTATAAAAGAAGCCATTCAAGCTGATATATCACTATCTCAGACATTATATGAGCAAGGTAACTATCGTGAAGCAACCAATAAACTAAATAAAGCAGCAAAGAGCTATCCGAAACATGCTGGAATCAAGTTAAACTTGCTGCAAGTACTGCTAGTGCAAAGTGAACAAACTAATTCAAAAAACAATTATTCATTAGCTGCACAAGTAGTTCTCAATGATCTAAAGAAGTTAACTTTAACAGTAGAGGAGCAATCTAGGCTGAAAAAAATGCAGAAGAGATCCCTGCTACTAACTGGTATCTAGTCTCGCCAAAGGAATATATAGTGGAGGGAGGTGGATTAAAACACCGGAGGCGTCAGCTTTAGACTCTATCCCTTTCACCAATCATTACCCTATCAAGTGCCACTTTACTAAATTAACTGGTAAAATTAAGAATCTAGCAATACTCTACCCTGGATAGTTTTTACTGCAGTATTGGCCACACGCTATCCTGCTTAGGGTAATGTGGAATCTGAAAGGCTGAAAAAAAGCCAAAAAAAAACCAGCTATCAGCTGGTATTTAGTCTTCCCTAAGGAATATATGGTGGAGGGAGGTGGATTCGAACCACCGAAGGCGGAGCCGTCAGATTTACA
>CAJXPG010000243.1 GCA_913057925.1 uncultured Colwellia sp.
GCTCGGAGATGTGTATAAGAGACAGTAGTAATACCTGAATTTTAATGTGTATTATTCGAAATATGTAATCGGCTCAGATGTATTGAGTTAACAAGTTAACAAGTTAACCTTAAGTAGTTTTTAATAAACGACTTAAAAGGAAAATAAAAATAAGTATGAAATTATTATCAAAAGTTTTATTTAGTGCGATGATGGTATTAACTTCGGTTAAAGCTATGGCTGCATTAGAGATTGTCATTACTGGTGGTGTCGATAGCGCCAGACCTATCGCGATAGTGCCATTTCAATGGACGGGAGCAGGGGAGCGACCTGAATCACTATCAAAAGTTATTAGTGATGATTTATTGCGCAGTGGAAAGTTTAGCCCAATTGGACACGAGAAATTCCCCCAAACGACAGTAGATGCTAAAAGTATTGATTACAGTGCTTGGGCTGCTTTAGGGGTAGAAGCAGTATTAGTTGGAAAAATCTCAGAGATAGCCGTTGGCAGTTACCAAGTAAACTATCAATTAGTTGATGTTATCCGTGGTCAAGTCACGGGTGGTGAAACGTCGATGTTAAGTAATGGTGAGTTGGTCAATACCAAAGATCATATCTTAGCGGAAAGTGGCGCTAATATAACAACTAGTCAAGCTCGCCGTTATGCTCACAGCATTAGTAATGTGGTTTATGAAAAGCTTACCGGTAGCAAAGGTGCATTTTTGACCAAAATTGCCTATGTTATTGTGCGCGATCAAGGAAAGTATCCTTATCAGTTAGCTTTTGCTGATTATGATGGTTTTAACGAGCATGTATTGTTAAGTTCTAAAGAACCGTTAATGTCACCATCTTGGCGCTCAAATGGTGAACAGTTAGCGTATGTATCTTTTGAAAACCGCCAAGCACAAATTCACACCATTGATATTTACAGTGGTGAGCGAAAACTTATTAGTGCTTTTAAAGGTATAAATAGCGCGCCACGTTTCTCTCCTGATGGGCAGAAAATGGCAATGGTACTATCAAAAGATGGTAACCCTGATATTTATGTGATGGAATTAAATTCAATGAAATTACGTCGTATCACACGTAATAGAGCCATTGAT
Organism: uncultured Colwellia sp.; assembly: GCA_913057925.1. Classification (GTDB taxonomy): domain Bacteria; phylum Pseudomonadota; class Gammaproteobacteria; order Enterobacterales; family Alteromonadaceae; genus Colwellia. The sequence goes on from CAJXPG010000243.1 coordinate 1,083, forward strand.
ACCGAGCCAAGTTGGACACCAGATGGTAATTCATTGATATTTAGTTCAGAACGGGGTGGAAAACCGCAGCTATATCGCGTAAATTTAGCCGGGGGGAAAGTAAGACGTTTAACGTTTGATGGTGAAATGAACCTAGGAGGTTCGGTAACACCCGATGGTAAACAACTGATCATGGTCAATAGAACACGCGGTCAATATCGTTTAGCTAAGCAAGAATTAACCTCTGGAATGTTTCAGGTGTTAACGAAAACACGCTTAGATGAGTCGCCAAGTGTTTCACCTAACGGTGGTATGATCATATACAGCACCTTACATAATAATCGACAAGTGTTGGGTTTAGTGTCGGTAGATGGTCGCTTTAAAGCAAGATTGCCGGCGCTTGATGGTCAAGTGAAGGCTCCTGCCTGGTCACCATTTTTATAATAATAAAGTATCAAAATAATCTATTAAATTTTTAACTTATAATTTTAGAACAAAGGAAAATAAAATGCGCTTTAATAACATAGTGAAAAGCCTTGCAATTGCTTTACCTCTAACAGTTTTATCTGCTTGTAGCTCAAACTCAGATACGGATGAGCAAAGCCAAGTAGATACCAATGCTGAAGTTACTCAAAAAGCTGAAGAAGCTCGTAAAGCAGAAGAAGCAGTAAAAATTACTGCTGCTAAACGTGCTGCTGAAATTGAAGAGCAAAAGCGCCAAGAACTTGAGAAGTTACGTTCTGAACATATCGTTTACTTTGACTTTGATGTATCAAACGTTAGTGAGCAATACTCAGCTATCTTAGATGCACATGCTAAGTTTTTAAATGCTAACTCAGACGTTAAAGTACTTGTTGAAGGCCATGCAGATGAGCGTGGTACTCCAGAATACAACATCGCTTTAGGCGAACGTCGTGCTAAGTCTGTAGTTACTTACCTAGAAAACATGGGTGTTGCTGCTGACCAAATCAGCGTAGTTAGCTACGGTGAAGAAAAGCCTATGGTAAAAGATCGTAGTGAAGATGCTTTTGCTAAAAACCGTCGTGCTGTTTTAGTTTACTAAAACCTAATCGCCTCAAATTAGTAGGTAACTGAATGAAACTAAATAAAGTTTTATTTGGCATGATGTTTACAGCTAGCGCCGTTAGTGCGTTAGCTGTAGCTAAAGCGCCAGTCATTGATGTAAATTCCAATTCCATAGACTCTGCTGCATTAACAGAGCAACTCACTAACTTGTCACGTAAGCTTGATTCTCGTAATAAAGCACAAGTTAATATTCAACGCCAGTTAGACCAATTACAAACTGAAGTAAACGAACTTCGTGGTGTAACAGAACTGCACACTCACCAATTAGGCCAAGTATTAGAGCGCCAAAGAGAGCTTTATCAAGAAATTGATAAACGCATGAGTGAAGTGCTTGAAACGGCTAGTAAGAACGCTACAACCCCGAATCCCCCATCTGTTGATACCAATGCTATTTCAGATGCAGGTTACAGTGATAACCTTACTGAAAATGAAGCCTATGATCGTGCGCTGAACTTAGTATTAAAAGATAAACGCTATAAGCAAGCAATACTCGAGTTTAAAGCATTTAATAAGAACTTTCCGAATTCGAGTTATGCATCTAACGCCCATTACTGGTTAGGACAGTTATTGTTTAATCAAGGTGAGTTGGAACAAGCGAAGCAAGAGTTTGATGTTGTTGTTAAAAAGCATAAAGACTCAAGTAAACGCCCTGATGCACTACTTAAGCTTGCCATGGTTGCACAAAAAAAGAACGATGCTCAGCAAGCTATTGCTATTTATCAACAGTTATTAAAAGAGTATCCGGATTCTACTGCTGCTAAGTTAGCTAAGCCTCGTTTAGAAAGTTTATCTAAATAGCCTCTCAACATTAATCTAATACGAGTTTTTTGCTGATAAAACTCTCGTATTGTTGAGAAAATGCGCTAACAGTAAATAATATCAAAAAAAACGAAATTTATTGTTGCACTTAAAAATATTATGAGTATTATATGCCCCGCGTTGAGGCAGTGACTCAACACAACGGCGGCCGTTAGCTCAGCTGGTAGAGCAGTTGGCTTTTAACCAATTTGTCGAAGGTTCAAATCCTTCACGGCCGACCACTTCTTACTTCAACAGTTTTCATATTATGAGCTCAGTTAAGTTAGAGTAAAGTCTTCATGTTTAAAAGTGTGAAGCAAGTAATTAAAATGAAAACCCTGAATCGGCCGTTAGCTCAGCTGGTAGAGCAGTTGGCTTTTAACCAATTTGTCGAAGGTT
>CAJXPG010000244.1 GCA_913057925.1 uncultured Colwellia sp.
CAGCGTCAGATGTGTATAAGAGACAGGTCGAAGGTTCAAATCCTTCACGGCCGACCACTTCTGATAATTACCTTCAAGTGAACTGAATATCCAAAAAATTCCTTTTTAGTACTAAAAATTATAGAACATCTAATAGTGCTTAAACCAAAGCTTTTAACCGCCAATATAAAAGCTACTCGAAGGTTCAAATCCTTCACGGTCGACCACTTCTGACGATTAACTGTCTGACAACTAGCTCTCTGTCAATTTGTAGCCCTAATATTCTTACCACTGAACACTTTTAACAGAACAACTTCACCAAAACCGTTCACCTTAAAGCTAAATCTTTAAGCCGTTTATACAATTCATCACTAACCCAACCGATATCTTTTAACAAGAGCTGCAGCTCTTGATTATCTACTACACATTACAAAGCATTTCCCTTATAATTGCCGCGTTTTAAAGTGTCCCAAATTAGAGAGAACTCATGAGTGTAAGTAATACAGCGGTAGATTTTGATTTTCAATTTCCAGCCAAGCCAAAGCCATTAGCAAATGATGAAAAGGCGCAATATATAGAGAAAATCAAACAACTCTTAATTGATAAAAATGCCGTATTAGTTGCTCATTACTACACTGACCCTGAAATTCAAGCACTTGCTGAGGAGACTGGCGGTTGTGTAGCTGACTCGTTAGAGATGGCTCGCTTCGGTAAACAGCATGCTGCTGATACCTTAATTGTTGCAGGTGTTAAATTCATGGGGGAGACAGCTAAAATCCTTACTCCTGAAAAAACTGTACTAATGCCAGAGCTTGAAGCAACCTGCTCGCTTGATCTTGGTTGTCCAATCGATGAGTTTTCAGCATTTTGTGATCAACATCCAGACCACACCGTGGTTGTTTATGCGAACACGTCTGCAGCTGTTAAAGCAAGAGCTGACTGGGTTGTTACCTCAAGCATCGCCTTAGAAATTGTTGAAATGCTTGAAAGTGAAGGTAAGCCTATCCTTTGGGGGCCTGACCGTCATTTAGGCTCTTATATCGAAAAAGAAACTGGTGCTAAAATGCTAATGTGGCAGGGCGCTTGTATCGTTCATGATGAGTTTAAAGCTAAAGCGCTTCGAGATCTTAAAATCCAATATCCTGAAGCAGCGGTGCTAGTTCACCCTGAATCTCCGGCAAACGTTGTTGAAATGGCTGATGCTGTAGGCTCAACTAGTCAACTTATTCAAGCCAGTAAAGATATGCCAAATAACCACTTTATCGTTGCTACCGATAAAGGTATCTTCTATAAAATGGAACAAGCTAATCCAGATAAGACTTTTGTAGCTGCTCCAACGGGTGGTAATGGCGCAACTTGTCGAAGCTGTGCTAACTGTCCATGGATGGCAATGAATGGCTTAAAATCGATTCACGATGCATTAGTTAGTGCTGAAGGCAAAGAGATAAGCGTCGATAAGGCTTTAGCTGAAAAAGCGTTAATTCCACTTGATAGAATGCTTAACTTTGCCGCTGAAAATAAATTGAAAGTTAAAGGCAATGCTTAACTCGTAAAATTTGCTGTTTTTACTTGTGTAATGAGTGAAATAGCAGCAACTAAACCGCTTTTGCAATATTAAATTAAAATAGCCTTGCACCCGCAAGGCTTTTTTTTTACCATAGCGCCTGTAAAATCTGGTGAGCTGGCACAGAGGCTGGCAAGGTTGAATTGACACGCATGGCGTGTTCATCAGCCTAGTATCAAATTTTGACAATAAGTGGTGATATCACTTTAAACGTATCAACAAAGTCTGGTGAGCTGGCTGAGTGGCTGGCATGGTTGAATTGACACGCATGGCGTGCTCATCAGCCAAGTATCAAATTTTGACAACAAGTGATGATATCACTTTAAACGTATCAATCAAATCTGGTGAGCTGGCTGAGTGGCTGAAGGCGCACGCCTGGAAAGTGTGTTTAGGTTTACCCCTAACGAGAGTTCGAATCTCTCGCTCACCGCCATATTCTATAAAAGGGTACTTCAAATGAAGTACCCTTTTTTGATCTTCCCTTTAAAAATCTTGATGAATAAATCATTAATTTTTACTGTTTATTAGAACAAACCTCTAACCATTTCAACTAGAGCGACCCTGTATAATTTCCTTACACCTTGAGTTAGCCCCGTAACTTTAAGCGTGATAAACTGAATTATCTACGGCCTTGATGTAATGGATTATGAAAAAGTTTTTTTTATTGATACTTATCTTTGTCGCATTTTCAAGCTGCGCATTTGATGATGGAAGCGCAATTGATGTAATAGCCGTTGATTACCCACCTTATACCATACCTTCATTAACAAACAATGGCATAGCTTTTTCACTGTTAAATAACTACGCAAAAAAATATTTTAAAGCGCCTATTGAACCACTATTTTTACCTCCTGCGAGGGCTCGTCGTTTAATCAATGATGGTGATTGGTGTGTATCTTTTTATCCACCAGATAAAACAAACAAGCTATCTCGTTTTATTCCACTATCTGAGAATGTTGTGAAAATTGGCTTTTATCGGCTAAATGAACATGAAGCGTTCTATTGGGATAGTTTAGATGAGCTTAAAGGAAAAACGGTAGCCTTACTAAGAGCAAATAAAATTGGTCAAATGCACCAAAGCTTTATCAATGCTGGTCTTATCCTCGTGTATGTTGAGTCTATTGGTCAGGGACTCCAAATGGTCTTAAAAGGTCGGGTTGATTATGCATTTGGCGATAACCTTGCCTTATCAGGTAATAATTTAACAGCCAGTCAACGTAAGCAATTACAATTTTCGAAAACAACGGTGCATCAAGCTCAAATTGGTTTTTTTTATAATAGTCAATGTGAAGAGCGTTTATTTCTACCTAAAAAATAATTGTTAAGTTTTTGCTATTTTACCGCGATTGTCGCGCTAAGACATTGACTTTACTAAGAGGTTTGCTATTTTTGAACTATCAATAATGATAAAAATCTAAATTGAGCTAAGGAAGACACATGAAAAAAATATCGTAAGAATGGCTATCATGGCGACACTAACTGCAGGTCTTGCAACTTCACTGACTGGTTGTATTGGTAGTAACGCAGTAACTAACAAAGTGATGAAGTTTAACCTTGAAGTTGTAGATAACCGTTATGCTCGTGGAGGTGTCAACATGTTACTTGCACCTGTTTATGCTAATACCTGTCTCTTATACACATCTGACGCTGCCGACGATCTACTCT
>CAJXPG010000245.1 GCA_913057925.1 uncultured Colwellia sp.
TCACTGCATTAACGAAATCTTTTGCTTGGGAAAAGTTATTTCCCCTAACGAATTGATTTTTTACCGTTAAGCTAATGGGTAATATCTCTAACCACCTGGCAATCACCCAGTGACTGTTTTTTAGTAGCCTACGCTGATATAAACGACTCAATAAAGTATTACTGTTCAATACTTCGTCTAGTGCTATTTCTAACTCTGAGGAAGTGGAACTGTCATCGACATTGTTTTGAGACCAATGTTGTAAAGGTTTGACCTCGGCAAATGCTAGGTTATTTTTATCAGACTTAATATTTGATAGTTGAACTAGTGCGCAGCAATGCACGTCGATTTCCAACAAACCATCATCTCCTTGGTTGAAATCTTGTACTTTTACAAGGCTGCCCCAGTCATTATGTTTTATGTCTTCAGTCTTGGAGGTTAGTTGGATAACAAACATTTGATGTGCTGAAATCAAGCTCAACATTTTAACGTATTTAGCTTCGAATATTCTTAACCTCAACTTTCCTTCAGGCAGAATAAAAACTGACAAAGGAAATATCGGTAAGGGTAAATGGCTAATATTTTGTTCTAATATATTTTTCATACTACTTCATACGTAACAACTTGCTAAGACGATCAACCTAAGAGGTTTTTATTCCCAGAATATTTCAATTTATTTAATTTGAATTGGAGCATCGATTTATAGTCAGACGTCTAGATAAAAAAAAGCCCCAATACAGGGGCAAAAGTTTACAACGAGGAGTTTGGTTGAGTTAATCTAGAATAACGGTATCAATAACATGAATAATGCCGTTACTAGCTTGTATTTCAGTAATCGTAACCTTAGCATCGCCAATCATTAACATACCGCTTTCTGCGTCGATACTAACCGCCACGTCACTACCTGAAGCGGTTGTTAATGACATACCGTTAGCCGCATATGCATCAAGCGCTGTGATTGCACTATCACTCACTACATGTGTCAATAACACGTTAGTTAACGCTGTAGTATCAGCTAGTAGAGCTGCTAAAGCTGCAGAGTCAATTTTGTCAAAAGCAGCATTGGTTGGTGCAAAAACAGTAAACGTTGCTTCTTCATCGGCTAGGGTAGTCACTAAATTAGCAGCTGTTAACGCAGTTACTAAGGTAGAGAAGTTATCTGGATCAGCTACGGCCACATCAACAATGCTTTGAGATGACATATCAACCGAAGTAGGAGGTAAAATAACCGTATCTACTACATGGATAACACCATTAGTTGCCATTACATCAGCAGCACTTACTTTGGCGCCATTAGCAAAAAGCATGCTATTAACAAAGGATAATGCAATTGAACTTCCTTCAGCAGTAGCTGTCATGTTGTCAGTAGTTTGCGCTAACGAAATAGCGGCATCAGACATCACTTTACCCGGTAAAACATGATATAAAAGAATGTCAGAAAGTTGCTCGTTAGTTAAACTCTCCAAAGTACCAGCAGGCAATTTGGCAAACGCAGCATCAGTTGGGGCAAATACCGTATAGTTATTATCAAGGTCACCAAGCACTGTATCTAAACCTGTTGATTGTAGTGCTGATGCTAGTGTTGTAAAGCTGCCATTATCAACGGCTACTTCGACTAAACTCATGTGTGCAGGAATATCTACTTCACCAACTACCACAGCATCAATGACATGGATAATACCGTTGGTGGTATAAATGTCTTTCATCACAATATTAGCACCACCAAAAGTTAACATATCGGTCATGGCATTAATCATGATTGGCTGCATGGCCATTGATGCAGTTTCAACTGACGCGCCATTTAAGGTAAATGCGGTAACCGCATCAACAGCTGCACCAGAAACAACATGTTGTAAAAGAATGCTTGATAACACATCTGGGTTAGCCAGCAATGTGCTCATGGTTTTTTCATCAATCAGTGCAAAGGCATCATCAGTTGGAGCAAATACGGTAAAATCGGTGCTTTCATCCGCTAATACTGCATCTAAGCTAGTGGCCTGCAGAGCGGTCACTAAAGTGGTGAAACTGCCATTGGCAACGGCTGTCTCAACAATATTCATGGTTGGTTCCATCATATCTGCTGGCGGTAATAACACCGCGTCGATTACATGGATAATGCCATTGTCGGCCATAATATCTGTGGTAGTTACGGTCACGGTATTAATCAATAAACTGTCACCAGGCATTGATAAGCCTACTTCATCACCATTGACCATAGCCACTTTTGTACCAGCAAGAGAAATTGCTGTGCTGGCTGGTACCTCACCACTAATCACATGGTAGGTTAAGATATTTGATAACTTGTCTGTATCCATTAACAGGCTATCAATGGTTTCTTGACCCAACAAGGCGAAAGCTTCATCTGTTGGGGCAAAAACGGTAAATTTTTGACTGGTATCGCTCAGTGTTGCATCAAGTCCGGTGGCCTGAAGTGCTGCAACTAAGGTGGTAAAGTTTCCGGCAGAAACGGCGGTGTCGACTATGGTCATGCTCGCCACAGGTTCATCAACAATTACTACTTCGTTATCATCATCGTCATTACAGGCTTGTAATAACACTACACTAACTAAACTTATACATAACACTTTGAATTTATTCACGGGTGTTCCCCTCAATTAAAATTAACTTTCAAACCTTCTTACGAGGGGGGAAATCATTTTGATCACTTTTTATTCATAAAAAAAATAGTTTTTTTAAAGGTGATCTAAGCGGAATGACACAACGTATGATAAAGGTTAAATGTTGGATTATTCACTAAGTATTACAATGACTAAGGGTAACCGCCGATAGTATAAAAAAACCTACGGCTAATACATTGATTGATGTATTAACTGTAGGTTTTTTGTAAAAATAAGCGCTGTTTGAGTAGTGCTAAAGTTAAGGCATAAAGTTTTAGTCGCTAAGTATTTTATCCCCTTACATCTGACAACGTTTTTCAGCGGCTGACTTGTCAAAAAATAAGGTAATATCAGCAACAGTTACCCCAAGCTTTTTCATTTTAGTTTTATTAAACACTCGATCATTATCTAACTGATACATCCAGTCATCTAAAAAAAGTTGGTAAACATCATCTTCAACGGGTACTGATAAAGTATACTGCCAATGAAAGGCAAAACCGTTGTGCTGTCCCGTTGCCGTACCTATAACATCTTCAGCAGTGCCCTGATAAGCACCATTTGCTAATTTG
>CAJXPG010000246.1 GCA_913057925.1 uncultured Colwellia sp.
TTTTAAATGCAGAACCACAGTAAGTCGGGAAGAAGTCCATAGTACGTGTACCTTTGCGGATACAACGCTTGATATCTTCCATTGAAGGCTCAACGCCTTCTTCTAAGTATGCTTCGAAAAGATCATCGTCTTGCTCAAGTGCAGTTTCGATAAGCATTTCACGGTATTCTTCTACTTTGTCAACCATGTCCGCAGGAACATCTTGGATTTCAAAGTTTTCAGGAAGACCTGTGTCATCCCATACCCATGCTTTACGAGTAAGAAGGTCAACAACACCAGTAAACTCATCTTCAGTACCGATTGGTAGAACCATAACAAGTGGGTTAGCACCTAATACGTCTTGAGTTTGCTTAACAACACGGTAGAAATCAGCACCTAAACGGTCTAATTTGTTTACAAAGATTATACGTGCAACTTCTGAGTCGTTCGCGTAACGCCAGTTAGTTTCTGACTGAGGCTCAACACCACCAGAACCACAGAATACACCAACACCACCATCAAGAACTTTTAATGAACGGTAAACTTCAACAGTGAAATCAACGTGACCAGGAGTATCGATTACGTTGAAACGGTGATCGTTCCAAAAACAACTTACTGCAGCAGACTGGATAGTAATACCGCGCTCAGCTTCTTGTTCCATGAAATCAGTTGTTGACTCACCGTCATGTACTTCACCAGTTTTGTGGATCTGACCAGTTAATTTTAGGATACGTTCAGTTGTTGTGGTTTTACCAGCATCAACGTGAGCGAAGATACCAATGTTTCTGTATTTGGATAAATCTGCCATTACATTACTCTACTTAGTTTAAGTGTCTATCCCGCTTTTTGTTTCTTATACTTATATAAGCTAAGTCAGAAAAAAGCAGAACTTGTTGAAAATTTGCGCGCGAGTATACCATTAACAAAAGCAAATCCATAGAAAATTGACAAATAAATTATCAATTCCCCCTTTTTTAGATTACCGATAGACTCTTCTGCTTATATAAGTAGAAAATAAATATGGCCTCTCCTTTCGATACAGTTTTTAAACCCGCTAGTAATTAATTGCCTTTAGATACCAGGTTAATATCAATGGCAAAGCGAATAAACATAGTGCTGATTTATCGACGGTGTCATTAGCAGTGCTTTGACTATACTTGTTCAGAACAACTAGAGGATGAAACAAATAACAGGTAGTTGATTACAACCTGTTTTCAACTCCTTTCAATGCTTAATGATAGATTACCTTAAACTGCGTTAATTCTTTGCACAAAAACTTGCTTAACCTATATATAGGAAAATAATTAATATGATCATCTTTTTCATATGCATTACTTTGCTCATTCTTGGCTATAAGTTTTATAGTCCTTTTATCGAGAAACAATCAGGTATCGACCCAACACTAAAAACCCCACAAGTCCGTTTTAATGATGGCATCGATTATGTCGCCATTCACCCAGTAAAAGCTTATCTCATTCAATTTCTTAATATTGCCGGTGTTGGCCCAATTTTCGGTCCTATTTTAGGGGCACTTTACGGGCCAATCGCGTTAGTGTGGATTGTATTGGGTAATATATTAGGTGGCGCTGTCCATGATTACTTCTCAGGTGTAATGAGTGTAAAAGAGGATGGTAAAAGCTTGCCCGAAATAGCAGGTCATTATTTTAATGTCTTCTATAAAAGTGTCATGCTTGTTTTTACTGCTATGTTGTTATTTTTTGTTGGGGTTGTCTTTATTATGAGCCCTGCAGGGCTACTGAGTAACTTAAGTTACTTTGAGGGGACTTTTTTAGCCGGTAATACTTTTTGGGTCTTGGTGATTTTAGGTTATTACTTTTTAGCAACACTTTTACCTATCGATAAAATAATTACCAAGCTCTATCCTCTTTTTGGTTTACTGATGATAGTAATGACCACATCGATTGCAATAGCCTTACTATTCACTGCACCAAATTTACCTGAAATGGGCGACTTTCTCGGTTATTTTAATCATGATCATTTCAGTCATGACTTTTTAGAGCCAAATCCAGACGGCCTTCCCGTTTGGCCACTACTTTTTATTACCATCACGTGCGGGGCAATTAGTGGCTTTCATTCAACGCAAGCACCGATTATGGCACGGTGTTTAACCAACGAGAAATATGTTCGCCCTGTTTATTATGGCGCCATGATGTCTGAAGGTATTGTAGGGTGTGTTTGGGCAATGGCAGGTATTGCAGCATTTCCTGAAGGTTACACTGAACTTAAAGCAATGTTATCCGACGGTGGTCCAGGCTTAGTCGTTAATCATATTGCCACTACTTACCTCGGTGTTTTCGGCGGCATAATGGCAATTATTGCCGTAGCAATATTCCCCATTACCTCGGGAGATACTGCTTTTAGATCATTACGTTTAACCATTGTAGATGCCTTTAATATTCCTCAAAGCATCAGAAATCGTATTTTATTGGCAGTGCCTATCTTAACTATTGCTTACTTTATGACGAAAATAGATTTCTCGTTAATTTGGCGCTACTTTGCCTTTTCAAACATGCTGCTTTCCACCAGTGTGCTTTGGTTAGCCACTAAATACTTATTCGATCGTGGTACTTTCCACTGGATAGTCAGTATTCCGGCTGTTACTGGTACCAGTGTCACAGTATCTTATATAATGACAGCAGGTATTGGTTTTAACTTACCCAGTGATTACAGCCAATATATAGGTATCGGCGTTGCAATAGTATTGCTAACCACTTTAACCTTAGTCCACGCAAAACAAGGACAAGCAGCTAAAGTAAAGAACCCATAGACCAAAGTTCCCCTAGACTCGCGTTTAGGGGAATTCCCCCTCAAAAAACTATAGAATCCTCTAAAAATTCGACACATTAACCTATAAGTCGATAAAGCAAACAAAACCCTTGCACCAAGTTCACTTTCTTGTATAATACGCGCTCGCATTCAGCTAGATATAGATTGAGTGTGACATGATTAAGCACAAGCTTTTTCATAAACAGGTTTTAGATACGTCTGCTACTTGTTTCACAGCAACTCTAATTTTGAGTTGAATGTTTATTAGTTAATACACCCCCTTCCGGCACATAAGGAAGTAGAGGGATGTATTTTTTTGTTCTTTTAAAAGGGGATTTGTCTTCATGTCAAATCAAAGAATTCGCATTCGTTTGAAAGCGTTCGATCATCGTTTGATTG
>CAJXPG010000247.1 GCA_913057925.1 uncultured Colwellia sp.
CCTGTATACCAATTTAGCATCGCATCATATCAAAACATTAAGCTTAGCAACTGGTGTCAATGCTGTGTAAACGCACAACTAAGCAGTGCGCCTAGCTATGATCGAAGTCTAGCTGCACATTCCACGGCATTAAATCTGTTAAATCAGAATGTTCTTCTCGATTTGGCATTTCTTTAAATAAATGTTGGAAGTAGTAATATGGGTTTATATCATTTGCCCGACATGTCATGACAATACTATAAAGTATCGCACTTGCCTCTACACCATTGACTGATTGTGAGAACATCCAGTTTTTCCGTCCCGTGGTAAATGGTCTGATATCTCGCTCGGTTATATTATTGTCGATACCTAATTCACCATCTTCTATATAATGATTTAATTTATCCCATTGATTAAGTGTGTAGTTGATTGCTTTGCCAATATGGCTCTCTTTGGTGACTTTTACCTTGGCTTCATCTAACCATATTTTAAATGCTGCTAATATTGGTTTGGCTTTTTCTTGCCGTAATTGGTAGCGTTGTTGGGCACTTAGTTTTTTGTTCTTTGCCTGTGTCTCTAATTTATATAGTTTACTGATGAAACTGATTGCCTTATGTGCCCGACCTTTATTTTTTGATTCCGCCTTAAGTGCATCATTATATTTTCGCCTGGCATGTGCCCAGCAACCTACAGGCGTGATATTTTCAACATTGTCATAAACAGAGTAGCCATCACACTGTAAATATCCTTGATAATCCCCTAGGAATTCTTTTAAACAGGCGCGACTTCTACCCGCCTGGTAATCATAAACCACAACAGGTTGCTCACTCATTTCGTTACTGCGATACACCCACATATAAGATTGGTTTGTGGCTTTTTTATCAGGCTCATCTAATACCTGAACCCGAGTTTCATCGGCGCATAAACTATGCTGAGCGAGTAAATGTCGTCTCATTGCTTCAACTAAAGGTTTAATGATTGCGCCAGCTTTAATACACCAATTTGCCAGCGTGCCCCGAGACAAGCTAAGTCCACCGCGTTTGAATATCTCAACCTGTCGATAAAGCGGTAACGCATCACAATATTTAGCCGTCACAACTGCAGCCAGTGTTTCCGCGCTGGCAATACTGCCGGGTATCGGTTGTTTTGGCTTGGAAGCGGTAATGATTTTGTTTTTGATTTCAGTATTTTCACAATGACGACAAGCGTATTTGAATTGCTTGTGTTTTATGACACTGATTTTGGCTGGGATAATTTTAACTTGTTCACTTTCTTCAGTGCCACAAACATGCATATTATTCCCGCAACACGTACAACTGCTATCTGCTAATACATGTTCAACTTCTTCACGCGGTAAATCTTCAGGCAGTGTTTGTTTGCCTTTTTTATGATGCTTGGGCGCTGACTTTGCTTGCTCTGCTTCGTTAAAGGTGCCACGTGGTGCCTTCTCACTTTTCTTGCCATATTTTTGAGATTTGCTCAGTTTCAATTCTGCAAGAAGGTGATCAATACGCGCCTGCATTTCAACCATATCTTCTTTTAATGCTTGCTTATCTTGTTGTAATGCATCTACCTGTGCTTGTAACGCTGCTATTTGAGTATTGTCAGACATTAATAAAGGTTTATTTATCTCAAAGTATGGCTAGCATGGCATACTGGCAAGATCGTTCAAGCCCTTATAAAAGATCCTTTAGATCATAACACTGACAACCCTGTTAATGTATGGTGACGGGATTGATTAGTCACAGTTAAACCAGATAATAACCATTGTAACTGTCGTTGTTCAATACTCATAGCTGTGAGGTTTTCACTGCATTTCGGCCATTGAAACCGACCTTGCTCTAAACGACGATAATAAAGCCAAAAGCCATTGGTATCCCAAAATAAAATTTTAAGTTTATTGCGTTGTTTATTACAAAAAACAAACCAGGCCTGACTTAGCGGATCAAGTTCAAGCTGATCGGCAACAATGACTGATAAGCCATTTATCGATTTACGCATGTCAGTAAAACCAGTTACCAGATATACCTGTTGAGGACTGATCATTTAAGCATGCTCAAAATGCGATTAAGTTTTTGATGAGGCAAGCCCTCATAAAACTCCAATTGATAACCTGTTGGTGTTGTTAATTTGAGTGAGGTATTTTGATGTTCAGGGACATCTTCAAAAAGCAAAGGAATGAGTTGTTGTTTTTGAGTTTGCAGGGGCTGATCCCCATCAATTTTGGCTATGCGTTTTTTCCAGGCATAAAATGTAGAAGTAGCAAATTTTTGCTGTTTACAAAAGTCAGAGATAGAAAGGCCACTGTTTTGTTGCTGGATAAAGAGTGACTGCCAATGCTTTATTTTTTGTTGATATTTCATAATTACCTCGAATAAATTTAACGAGATAATTTTGCTTAAAGCTGATTTAAATTGGAACGTGGGGCTAAATTAGCGCTTACGTACATAAGTCATACCACGTGTACGACTAAAACTTCTTTCAGGGACGCGGATAATATCTTTATGCACTTGCGTCTCAAAATTATAAAAGCTCAAACGGTAGTCATTTCCTTTTACATTAAAATAATAAATACCTTTATCAGTATATTGCCACCCCGTACTACTTGGAAGTTTAATATCTGCGAGTAATTTTCGCTCTTGAGTTGGTGCTATTAATGGCAATCGCCATAACCCTTTACCACGACCTTTACTATAGATAAGCTCACCAGCAGAGGTTTCAACGCCATAATTACCACCATTTTGTGTTAACTGCTTAACTTGCTCACCATTAACAGAGACTTGATGTAAATTTGTATTATCTGATACATAAATTGTTTGGTTGTCTCCAGACCAGCTGGGTTTATTGTGAAAAACTAACCCTGTATCTAATCGTTTTAGGTTTTGAGTTTGTACATTAATGACATATAACTCATTGCTATCAACAGTATTCACTATAAAGGCAATATGTTTACCATCGTGTGACCAAACAGGATTTTTAATGGTTTGCTTTAACTGCGTAAGCTTCTGTTTTTTTATGCCATCAAGACCACTTATCCAAAGTTCATCAAACCCCGACTCATTTGAGATCATAGCTAATTGTTTTGATGCGATAGAATAATTAGCTGTCTCTTATACACATCTCCGAGCCCACGAGACCGTACTAGATCTCG
>CAJXPG010000248.1 GCA_913057925.1 uncultured Colwellia sp.
ACGAATTGCTTTAGCTACTTTACTATTGTTATACATGTTTACTCCCTGGATCACATAGGTGATTGGTTGTTTATTTGTTTGTTTTTTATTTTTCAAAAGAATCAAGGCTATGCTGCCTCGTTTATCTTTCTTCAAGTCGTGTGACCTGATCTGTCGGCTAAGATAGTAAACGGGAATTACTTGAATCGTCAACACCAATTGCAACCAAATCCTAATCTTTTTAACATCCAGACACATTTAGACACACTCCGAACAATTTACGTAAACGTAAGAGCAGTAACCTAAATGATTGTATACAAAAGGATTTATTTTCATTTACTTTTATTAGGTTTATAAAACAATTCATTTGAAATCATTGTGTAAAAAAACAACAGGACAACATTTACACTTTAACAACATTATTGATTTACGCTTTAATAACAACAACTTAAGAAAACACCATAAAAAATCAAATTTTTGTAATTTGTTAACCATGATCTTCGTGGTATTTAAATTTCCCTTTAAATACAATAGGTAACATTAAAGCCAACATAATCTGTATAGTTATGATTACAAACCCGCGATTTTTCAATAGTGACAAATTTCAATAACTACTACATTTCCCTATTTACATCACAGCTATTTACTGTTTCAGCTTTTACTCTAATTACGTTATAATTGGTTACTAGACCAACTTGCAGTTCAAATTATGAGCAACAATAGACATCAAATAGCTATCCAACGACTCACTACCTTAATTGAACATTTAAGCATCGAATCCAGGCAAATAGATCAACTTAATGCCACACATAAATCACACTGGCTAATCGAGAACAATAATTTATTTTCCCAGCTATTATTTTCAACAGAGAGTGATTTATTCTCCCCTTATGTCGATGAAGTAAAAAAACGTATTCACGAATTTAATCGCTTGTACCAACACAGCGACAGCAACAACAGTAAAGCTGAATTTGCTAAAACATCCCTAGCGTTAATAGAACAACAAATTTCAGCTTTAATGAATGCCATACAAGCTAATCAGTCAATGCATCAAGCAGCGCAAGTTAGTTTTGATGCTAAGAAAAAGGTACGAGCGAAAAGAGCTACAGCAGCGAGGAAAACTGAGCAATATGGTCAGTTGGCAAAGTCTGTATTACTGTCGAGTCACCAACTGTATAAACAGTTAAGTGAACATCATGAATTTGAACGTAGATTAGTGGCGATGATAGACGAACGAGAAAAGCTAAGACAGCAAAGCAATGCAACTAATACCAACAAATTATCACAAGAGGTCCTTGCACTGCACCAACGACTTGGTCGCTGCCGCAAAGCAATCTCTTCTATAGAACGTAATATTGAGCAAGCAGAGAAAAACAATCTACGCTAACACTTAAAGAGACATTGCAAGATTCGCAATTTCCCCTTACTCAGGTTACTCTTTGCATATATCCAATAAAAAAAATAACTTACTTTAACCGCGAGGCAAACATGAAAATTTCAGATGATATCCATAACTATTATGAAAAGTTAGTGATGCAGCACTTTGCAAGTGCAAAGTTTGATGAAAAGTATGATATTGACTTTATCGCCGATTTAACCTGTGTAGTATTAAATCAATTACCTACGCGCTATATCCGTCATGAAGTTGATATGGCATTTTATCTGCCGCCATCAGAGCGTTTTGAAATGGAAAATAAAGTAAAAGAGGCTATTTCTAAAGCGCTTGAATTTATGGAAACTAATAAACCTAATTAGGCTTAAATAGAGTACGTGGGGGATTGGGTGGCAACCCAATCAGCCACACCTCGGCACATGAGTCGTCTGCTGCGGTTGCTTCCTTCCGGACCTGGCCGAGTTCACAGAGTATCATTGCGAGGGGACCGAAAGGGTCACCATAGAAGCTTTAAAAGAACAAACTCTTAAAGCGGCGCGAATTATCGCTAATCGCATTCACAGATGCAAGCACAAGTTTTCAAAAGTCTCTTACTTGCTTGCTTTTTAACCTTAAACGTCCACAACTAACTATCAGCC
Source organism: uncultured Colwellia sp. (assembly GCA_913057925.1). Taxonomy (GTDB): domain Bacteria; phylum Pseudomonadota; class Gammaproteobacteria; order Enterobacterales; family Alteromonadaceae; genus Colwellia. Next base: position 2,011 of record CAJXPG010000248.1, read on the forward strand.
GCAACCTTCTTAGCTAATTTTTCATTAATCTCTAGTAAAACTGATTTAATTATCAATAAGTTTTCTTTCCCTATCCGTAGCAATAACTTGTCACTATCATCTAATGACTCTAATTTACTATCTTGATATTTATACATAACACTAGTGCGCGTCAATGCCATTGAAGATTTTGGTAATTCCATATCTAACACGCGAGTTATCGCATCTTGCAGTGTGTAAGTGAAGTCTTCTTCATAGCCTAGCTCACTATAAGCTTCATCAATAAGTGGCTTAGCTTCAATGTACCAATTCACTAACGTTGTACTATCTACAGAGCGCAATAAATCAACATAAAGATCGAACCGTTTACTCGTGGTGTTGTCCCATTGCCAGACATTTTGCTTTTCTGTGTCACTTAAGGCGCTTTCATCTACAGAAAACTTGGTCTTCGGTTTAATAAAGGGACTATGATCATAAGCTAATAACCCTTGAGCAAAATTATCAGTAAAAACAACAAAGCGTCTAATCATATCCTCAGTAATCATTAACGAAATTAATTCGTTACGCCAAGTTAACTCTGGTAACTTGGCTTCTAGCCACGCATCACTTTCATCTAAACTTGGCAAAACAATATTACTTTCTTCCTCTACGGGCTCCTGCTCAGCAACAAGCTCATTGTCTTGCTCGTTTAGCTCTACAACAGGCTCAACTTCTATCACTGCTTTTTCTGGTTCTATCTGCGGAGGCGTTTCAGGCTTTACCTTTTCGGGTTCTTGTTTTAATAATTCATTAGCATCCATCGGGCGCTTCTCTGTTTTCCCGCCAGTAAATTGCCATAGAGCAATAACAACCATTATAAATGTTGCTATAAACATAATGAGTGGGCCAGAGTTTTTCTTATTATCAATTTGCTCTGTTGGATCTGATGTTTGTAATGGTTCTTGATTATCCATAGCTTTTATTTGTCTCCTAAAGACTTGTTAGCCTTATTCCATCTTTTTTTGCTATTTAATGCAACCTTGATTAAGTAATTTTTATTGTTTTTTTGTTTTTGATTGGCTTTTAGATTGAGCGCTATATATTCAGCTACAAAAAAGCCTCCGT
>CAJXPG010000249.1 GCA_913057925.1 uncultured Colwellia sp.
ACAACAATTAATGCGCGCTTTGGTTTGTCTTTGGTATCAGGTACCTGGGCCGGATCTATGGTTTTAAGTACGTATTCTTTTTTAACCATAGTTAACATCATGTTTTTAGTTTGCTCTTCAATAAGCTGATAAAAAACAGTTTCCATTGTTGCAACTTCAATTTTACTCAATTGATTCGTTAGATAATCGATTGATGCTTGCGCTTCAATTTGATCTTGCTCTCGCATATATTCGTTAATATCGACAATTAACCAAGTAAGCCATTGTTTCGCTATTGCAGGGGAGTAAAACTCAATATCAATGTTTACCATTGAACTAGCTTTATCTTGCGAGACGGTAATTAATTCTGAAAAATCTCTATATGCTTCCCATGAAGAAGGCTCTGGCTTTTTAGGGGCCTTTACTTCTCGGATCCATTTATTATTAGCTTGGTCATATAGCTCTTCATCTAAAATTAGAGTATCTGTTGCCATATCCCAGTTTTTAGAGGCCATTAATGGTACTAACAACTCATGCTTTTCAATAAAGTTTTCAACAAATGAACGAGACTTGATGATTTCTAATGCTAGGGCTGTTTTATCAACGCCACCACCGCTACCAAGGCTAATACCAGCCATGCTAGCTAAGCCGCCAAGTTGACCTGCCATACCACCTAACCCGCCACCTTCATCAGAAGCTGGCGCTAAAATGGCCGAGGCTTTGTAGATATTTGGTTTAGATAACGCGAAGAAAACAGACGCTACAGCAAATATTATACTGATAATGATAATAGTGAACTTTCCTGCCCAGATAGCGCGCCAAAGTTCAGCTAAGTCAATTTCATCATCTTGATTTTGAGTGTTTTGCATAAGTAGTTGCTGCTGCAGAAATTGCTGTTGTAACAATTGTGCGCTGGCATCGTTTGGCATTGCTTGATTATTTGTTATAGAGCTTTCTACTGACTTTGACACTTTTCACCATATCCGATTGGCATTTGTTGTCTGTCTTGACTAAACCGACAACTTTTAAATTTGCCGCATTATACGAATAATTCTAGTGAAATTAAAGCAGAAAGGCGCTTGAGTGTTTTTTAATATAAGTGGTTCTGCTTATTTGAGATATTTATTGATGATAATGATTAAAAACAAAAATTAATAATGGATTCCCAACAAGGGACTTGGGGAATGACGAGATTAAGAAATAATAGATAAAAATTATAGATAAGAGATTAAGTCAGAGAGTTCCATTCTCTTTGCCAGTTAAAAACTTTTTTCGCCGGCATAGGGCAACCGATGTAATAGCCTTGGCCAAAGTCGCAGCCCATTTCCGTAACTAAACTCATCACAGCATTGTCTTCAACCCCTTCGGCAATGGTTCTGATATTTAAATCTTTTGCCACCGACAAGCTGGTATTAATCAAAGCTAATTGGTTGGTATTATCTTTATTATCAATAAAATAGCTTTTATCGAGCTTAAGATAAGTTAATGGCAGTTTTTGTAATCGCTCAATGGTTGAGTGATTTTGGCCAAAATCATCAAGGGCTAGTTCTACACCACGCATATTCAAACGATTTAAATTCACTAATTCTTGTGCGCTATCATTGGCTAAAATCCCTTCGGTAATTTCTATACAAAGATTACTCGCAGGCATGTTGTAATCATTCAGTAACATAAAAATAGTGTCGGCAAACTCGATTTGTTGTAAGGCGATTGGCGATACATTAACAGAAAGTTTTATATCTAACCCGGCTTGTCGCCACTTTTTCCAATCACTCATCGACTTTTTAAGCACGGCCAAGGTAATGTGAATTATTAACTCACTTTCTTCAGCTTTATCAATAAACCTATCAGGTGACACCATTCCCAACCTTGGGTGCCTCATTCGACATAATGCTTCAACACCAATGAATTTACGCGTGGTTAACTCAACTTGTGGTTGGTAAAGCACTTCAAGGTCGTTATTTTTAACCGCTCTGATGATCTCATAAACTTTTAAAGATTCTACTGTGGTGGGCTTTTGACGAGAGCCGCCAATTTTGTCGATAATATATTGGAAATCTAATTCATGGATGGGTTTTAATAAGGTGCCAATGTAATTTAAACCATAGGTTTTTGCTAAAGACTCCACAGAAGAGATGATCTGAGTAGATACGCCACTCATAATAACCACGTAACCTTTATAATCTAGCTCGCTTATTTGCGATAACAGTTGAATACCATCAACATTAGGCATATTTAAATCTAAAAATAATAAATTTATTTGCTTTGATTGACGCAAAATTTGCATCGCTTCTGGCGCAGAAGAAGCGGTATGGACATTATTTATGTTATACGATTGCTCTAATACTTTGCTGACATAATTTAAAATAGTCACGCTATCATCAACTAATAATACATTTAACCAATCAAACCCTGACTTTTCCATGTTCGTTCCCTAGAACTATTCAAAAAATAATAATTAGCATTCTGATGAAGTTGTTCGTATATAGTGGCAAGTAAAACAATATTTACAACATGTTAAGTATTGACAATAGAATAGAAAAAGCAAATATTTAGCGCATTCAAAATGGCATTAGCACTTAGATAAAATTACAGGGTTTTGACTAAGCTAGCGAGGTGCTCAATTTTAATATTACTTAATTGACGGTAGTCAAAGTAAGGACAAACAATCAAGTTATTACACCTGTCGATGGCAAACTCTTCATCCAACCATGCTAACTCTGTAATTAGTTGCCCTGAATTGATTAATGCCTTCACATGTCCCTTACCGCAAATAATATGCAAAGTATTATTACTGGCTGCTAATTGAGGTGCAGAAAATAACAATGCCGTTTTATCTTGCCCCTGTAATAAATACTTATCACGATACTCTTGCCAAGTTTTTGTTTGCTTGGAAAAATCAAACTGTGAATTATCAAGCGCAAAAAGTACCTTAGCATAAACATTAAACACCTTACGCCAACCATTACCGCAGGCTTGATTAATCGATGCTATTTCACCGCTAACCAGTGGTAATATATTGTCTAAAGCTTGATATTCCTGCATTGCAGGTTTGTTGGCGATATATACCGCAACGTTGAAGTCTCTATCTCCAAAACCAATATTATTCA
>CAJXPG010000250.1 GCA_913057925.1 uncultured Colwellia sp.
TTATATATATTTACAATTTAAATTTTTAAAGGCAGCTAGGAGGTTAAGTCTTATAATTTGAGATTATCAATATTTACACATTTTTCTTTTGGGCCAATGGTGTGTTTGATTTGTTTAACCACTTTTTTGGCTGTACTTCTAAAAGTTGTTAACTTACCACCATATAAACTGATGATGTGAGGGTTTTGAGGTGATTGCCAGATAATGCTTTCTCTAGGGCGTGAAAAAGCAGCATTTTTTTGCTTAGGTAATACACGTACTCCTGCAAATGAGCGAATGATTTTTGGTAATTCTCCTTTATAATAACTTTGGTAGACTGATAATAAATAATCGATTTCCTCTGCATGGGGGCTGATATATTCTGGAAGTTCTTCTAAAACAACTTCAGTAGTGCCTATTAGTGTTTTACCATACCAAGGCATAACAAATATCACACGTTGATCAGTTTTAGACTCTAAGTAGAATATTTTTTTGGGCGCTGTTTTATCTAAAATAATATGCGTACCTTGCACCCAATCAATATTGCAGCCCTTAACTTGTGGGTAAATTTTATCTAAAGTTTCATTCACCCAAGGCCCAGTTGCGTTAATTATCATTAGTGTATTAACTTCACTTATCCCTTTATTTATATTAAATGATACTTTATATCCGCTACTGAGCTTTTCAGCTTTAATAAATTCGGCATGAGAATGAGCACTGGCTCCTAAGTTAAGCGCACTTTTAATCACACTGTTAGTTAATAATTGATCGTTTGTTTGTGCATCCCAATATTGGAATACTGCAATTAACCCCTCTGTTTTTATATCTTTTAATAGTGACCAATCTTTTTTAGGTATTTCTTTATAACGGCTTAGCTTATTAAATCCAGACAGTAGAGCATATAATGATAAACCTAATCTTAATGTCCAAACACTTCTTGAGGTATCACTATATACAGGAATGTAAAAAGGGATAGGGTGTACTAATTCGGGGGCTAATTTTAATAATGAGGCACGTTCATGTAATGCGTTGTATACCAAGTTAAGTTGCATTGTTTCTAAATAACGTAAACCCCCATGTATTAACTTACTTGAACTACATGAAGTTTGACTTGCGTAATCACCTTTTTCCAAAAGTAATACGCTGTAACCAGCAGCGGCTGCACATTGCGCAACGCCTGCACCTGCTATACCTCCTCCAATAATAGTGACATCAAACTGCGTCATAAACTTATAATCTCAATAAGACCTTATTAAGTTAAGTGTGGAAAATATATAAGAATAATCAAGTATAAAAGTGAATATTTTTGAAGGCGTTATTTAAACTCCCACTGAGGGCCAGTTAAATAACACAAATGGTATGATATAAAGGCTTATTGTATAAGTAAGCTATTCGTGGATGCCCTCTGTGTCAGGATAGATGTCACTCCTTATTTTATATAGTTAATAATTATCAGAGGGCGGTAAGTTAGATTGTTTTGTCTAAATATTCAACAGAAAGAAAAGCAGCTATTTTAAAGAAGCTACTTCCACCAGAGAGTCGAACAGTCAAAGAAGTTGCAATTGAAGAGGGAATTCATTTTCAAACATTGTATTCTTGGCTCAATATAGCAAGAGATAGAGAATCATCAGTGCCAGATAAAAAATTACCAGTAACGAATTGGTCTGCTGAAATGAAGTTTTCAGTAATTGTAGAAACAGCGTCTTTTACCGAAGCAGAACTTAGCCAGTATTGTCGTGAGAAAGGTATTTATCCCGAACAAGTTAAAACTTGGAAAGTAGAATGTTTACAGGGCTTTAAAAGTTCAAAAGAACAGAAAAAAGCTGAGTTAAAACAGGCGCAAGTATATAAACATGAAAATAAGCAGCTAAAAAAAGAGTTACGTAGAAAAGAAAAAGCATTAGCTGAAACCGCAGCGTTGTTGGTACTGCGAAAAAAGTTGAATGCGCTTTGGGAAGAAGACGAGGAGAGCTAACTCCTTTACCAGAGCGACAAAGGCTAATCCAATTAATCAGGGAGGCCTTTGAAAATGGGGCAAGACGAAAGTTAGCATGTAGTGAGGCTGGGATTAGTGTGCGGACATACTATCGTTGGACGCCATCAGGAAGAGTTCAAACTGATGGCAGGCCCATGGCAAGCAGACCTGTGCCGAAGAATAAATTAACCCAGAGTGAACATGAACAGATCATCAGGCTGTGTAATCAGCCTGAATTTGCAAGTTTACCTCCCTCTCAGATAGTACCTACATTAATGGATAATGGGTGCTATATTGCTTCAGTATCTTCATTTTACAGGGTACTAAAACACGCTAATCAATTGCATCATAGAGGACGGAGTAAAGTACGAAGAAAAATAGCAAAACCAACGACATATAAAGCTGAATCGGCCAATGAAGTTTGGTCTTGGGATATTACTTATTGTGCATCAGTTGTAAAAGGTCAGTTTTATTATCTGTATATGATTGAGGATATTTATAGCCGAAAAATCGTAGGTTATGAAGTACACGAAAGTGAATGTGGTTATAAAGCCGCAGAGCTGTTACAGCGCACCTGCTGGCGAGAGAAAATAGCGAATAAACCTTTGGTATTACACTCAGATAACGGCGCACCGATGAAATCAGTCACAATGAAAGTAAAGATGGAAGAGTTAGGAATTGCATCATCATATAATCGCCCAAGGGTGAGTAATGATAACCCGTTCTCAGAATCGACCTTCAGGACACTTAAATATAGACCTAACTGGCCTTCAAGTGGCTTTAAAAGCTTAGATGAAGTACAAAGCTGGGTTCACAGTTTTGTTGACTGGTACAACAATGATCACAAACACAGTCGAATAAAGTTCGTGACACCGTCACAAAGGCATCAAGGAATAGATGGTGTGATCTTAGCCAAGCGAAAGTTGATATTAGAAGCAGCCAAAGAAAAGAATCCACTACGATGGTCGGGAGATGTACAAAACTGTGAAGCCGAAGGTCCGGTTACATTAAATCCGGTTCGTGATATAGAAGTTGCGGCATAAAAATTAATAAAGTGATGACAACTGTCTTGAAAAACACCGGTATTGGTGTTTATAATTTTAATTTTTATTAAGGGAACAAA
>CAJXPG010000251.1 GCA_913057925.1 uncultured Colwellia sp.
GTGTTAACTTATCTGCCAACCCGAGTTGAGGTTAACTAAGCACGCTTTCTTATCGAATCGAGACTATACAAAATGAGTGCAGCCCAGATGAAAATAAATGTTATAAGCTCAGCGGTTTGCATGGTCTCTTGGTAATAAAAAGTTGCCAATAAAAACATAATACTTGGCCCTAAATACTGGAAAAAGCCTAGCGTTGATAAGGTTAATCGCTTGGCGGCAGCGGTGAAAAACAGTAATGGTGCTGTGGTAACTACTCCTGCCATGATTAAAATGAAGTTTAAACTGCCAGTATTTTGTAGCATGTCACTAGTGCTGCTTTCAACGAAAAAAGTCCAATATAACAGTGCGATAGGTAACATTAATATTGACTCAATGAAAAGGCCAATAAATGAATTTATCGGTAGTTTCTTTCTTAACAAACCGTAAATTGCGAAAGTACTGGCTAGTGCTAAAGAAATTATGGGTAATGTACCCAGCACAACTAGCTGCACAATGACGCCTGTTAACGCTAACCCTACTGCGATTAACTGGTTACGCCTTAATCGTTCCTGAAAAAATATCATCCCAAGTAAGACATTAAAAAGTGGGTTAATGTAGTAGCCTAGACTTGCATCAAGCAAGTGATCATTATTTACCGCCCAAATAAAAAGAAACCAGTTCACTGCAAGAAAGCTAGCCGATAATGATAGTTGTAACAGAATCTTTGGTTGTCGAAAAACACTGACCAATTGTGACCATTTTTTCATCGCGATGATCATCAGCAATAAAAAAACGGTCGACCAAATAACCCTATGCATTAATATTTCACCCGCTGATATCTCAGTGAGTAATTTAAAATATATTGGCGCAAAGCCCCAAAGTATATAGGCGCTTAACGCGCTTAGGGCGCCATTTCTTGAGCTATTGGCTTCGAGTTGATTGTTGGCTGAAACAGTCATTTGGTATTTGTTCTGCTGTGCAAGACAAGAAAGAAGAGCATAGTAGCATGATAATCAATAAGCGATGTATGAAGCTGGTGGTTGAGTGCTTATTTGGCTGTAAAGATGTTAATACTGAGCGTGTAATTATAGCTAGCCAGAGTTACTTAGCGCACTCTACTGAATTATTTCTATTAGTCGCTATTCATTGTTAGGTAATCATAAGTGAGCTGAGTTAAAATAACGACATTATCCTATAGAAAATTAGTCGACACTTCTTTGAATCCCACGCAAGAAACTGCTGCTGTAAATACTGACAATGAAAAACTGCTGCTAGAGACGTTAAAACATTACTTTGGTTATGAAAGTTTTCGAGTCGGTCAGTTAGATATTATTAATAGTTTGCTGCAAGGTAGAGACTCTTTAGTTTTAATGCCGACAGGCGGGGGGAAATCACTCTGCTACCAATTGCCGGCGGTACTACTGCCTGGTATAACTGTGGTAGTGTCACCACTTATTGCCTTAATGAAAGATCAAGTTGATGGCTTAACTCGACAGGGAATTTCAGCCGCTTTTATTAATTCAAGTTTAGAACAAAGCGAAATTAGCGACATTTTTACTCGCCTTGGCAAAGGTGAAATTAAGTTACTGTATGTAGCACCCGAGCGACTGACCAATTATTATTTTCTACAAAATTTAAGTCAATTACCTTTAAGCTTGTTCGCGATTGATGAAGCGCATTGTATTTCGCAATGGGGACATGATTTTAGACCCGCCTATACTAAGTTGCAGTGTCTGAAGCAAAACTTTCCCTCAGTGCCTGTTATGGCATTAACGGCTACCGCCGATGTTACCACTCGTAAAGATATACTCAATCAATTGGCGCTTCACAGCCCTTATATCCACTTAGACAGTTTTGATCGCGCAAACATTCGCTTTACCTTGGCACCAAAATACAATGGTGAAAAGCAGTTACTTGGTTATATTAAGAAGCAAGGGGAAAATAGCGGCATTATTTATTGTAATAGCCGTTGGCAAGTTGAAAAATTGGCCAAATATATTGCGGCAAGCGGTATAAATTGCGCAGCCTATCATGCAGGTCTGGAAAACGATATTCGTTCACTAGTACAAGAAGGGTTTACTAAAGATAACATTCAGGTGGTAGTGGCTACTGTTGCTTTTGGATTAGGTATTAACAAGCCTAATGTCCGTTATGTTATTCATTATGAGCCACCGCGAACGTTAGAGTCTTATTATCAAGAAATTGGCCGCGCAGGACGTGACGGCCTTAATGCGGAAGCACTGTTTTTGGTCGATGATAAAGATGTTAGCCGGATAAAAAAACGCATTAGTGAAGGCGATAATCCGCAAAGGGTTAAAGTCGAAATGCAACGCTTTGCCGCTATGAGTGCATTTGTCGATGCGCAGACCTGTCGTCGACAGGTGGTATTAAATTACTTTGCGGAATATACCGAAAAAGGCTGCGGTAACTGTGATATTTGTTTAGATCCGCCTAGCCAGTTTGATGGTACTGTAGAGGCGCAAAAAGTACTTTCTTGTGTATACCGAATTGCTCAGCAGGGTAATATTAATCATGTGATTGCTGTGTTGCGAGGCGAGCAAACGGACAAAGTAAAGCAGCTAGAGCATGATACAGTTTCTACTTTTGGTTTAGGTAAAGGTAAAACAGCAGGATATTGGTTTTCAATTATTGGTCAGTTAATTCATTTGGGCTATCTGCAACAAGATATAGAGCAAGAGTCTGTTTTATGCTTAACCCAAGCCTCAGGCACCGTCCTTAAAGCAGAAGAACCGCTGATGCTTGCCAGTCCTCGTCTGCAAAAAGCCAGTTATTGGCAGCAACAAACGCCGAGCAAGAGTTATGACCGTGCCTTATTCACCAAATTACGTGAATTGCGTAAAGTCATTGCAGATGCCGAAGATATAGCACCTTTTATTGTTTTTAATGACGCGACGTTATCAGAGTTGGCCCGTATTCAGCCTTCAACCTCAAGCCAGATGCTTAGTGTTAGTGGTATTGGTGATGTCAAACTTGCTCGCTATGGCCAACCCTTTCTTACCCTGATTAAAGAGCATAAGCACTGTCTCTTATACACATCTCCGAGCCCACGAGACCGTACTAGATCTCG
>CAJXPG010000252.1 GCA_913057925.1 uncultured Colwellia sp.
CGAGATCTAGTACGGTCTCGTGGGCTCGGAGATGTGTATAAGAGACAGGACTTATGTAGTGGCATAGTTAATTTGGCCACCTAATTAGAGGTGTTATCATATACCTCATTAAACTTTAGGTGACACTATGAAAAGAAGAACAAAACCCAATTTCACACCAGAATTCAGGCTTGAATGTGCTCAATTAGTCGTTGATAAAGGCTACCCAGTAGTCGAAGCCGCTCAGGCTATGAATGTAGGTAAATCATCACTTGATAAGTGGGTTCGTCAGTTAAAAAATGAACGTAATGGCATCACGAGTAAAGCAACACCATTAACGCCAGACCAACTTGAGATACGTGAACTCAAAAAGCGTATTGCACGCATTGAAGAAGAAAAGGAAATTCTAAAAAAGGCTACGGCTCTCTTGATGTCGGACTCGCTGAACAGTTCGAGATAATCAAAGCCCTTAAAGGGAGTCATGCAGTTAAACGTTGCTGTGAGGTATTTGAAATACACCGCAGCAGCTACAAATATTGGGCAAAGCAAGCTAGAAGCATTAAACCTGAAGAGGTTAAGGCACTGGCTATGGTCAAAAGCATTTACGTTGAAAGTAACAGCTCCGCTGGAGCTAGAACTATCGCAGGTATTGCTACTACTAGAGGCTTACCATTAAGCCGTTATGTAGCGACTCGTTTAATGAAAGAGCAAGGCTTAGTGAGCTGTCAGCTTCCTAGCCATAAATATAAGAAAGCGGCACAAGAGCATGTTGCTATACCGAACACGCTCGAACGTCAATTTGCAGTAACTCAACCAGATCAAGTTTGGTGTGGTGATATCACGTTTATTTGGACGGGAAATCGTTGGGCTTATCTTGCGCTTGTTATGGATTTATTTGCACGTAAACCCGTTGGTTGGGCAATGTCTAACTCGCCTGATACGAAGTTAACAGCCAAGGCTTTAACAATGGCATTTGAATCAAGGGGACGACCAAAAGGCGTAATGTTTCATTCGGATCAAGGAAGCACTTATACGAGTCGAAAATACCGTCAGTTGTTGTGGCGTTATCAGATTGAACAAAGCATGAGTCGTCGAGGTAATTGTTGGGATAACAGCCCAATGGAGCGATTCTTTAGAAGTTTAAAAACAGAATGGATACCAACAACAGGTTACCGTTCATTTACTGAAGCAGAAAATGCAGTGGTTAAATATATTATTGGATATTACAGCCAGGTTAGGCCTCACAGTTATAATGGTGGGCTAACACCCAATGAATCAGAGAAAAGATACTGGCTTGAATACAAATCCGTGGCCAAAATTAGTTGACCACTACAATAGAAAAACATCTAAACGTGATACTTCCCTTGCTAGTTTTCAAAAAATGGTGGAAGTGCCCCTCACTCAAATGGCATAGAGGTTAAAGGGAAGTGACACCCTATAGGTGAGCCAACTTTTAAGTATTCATCATCATATTGAAATACAACTCGCAGACTATTGTCGCTACCTTATTCTGATATCCCAGTCACACAGCCATTAACCAAGATTTCTGCTTCTCTTTTTAATTATGACATTAGGAAAACCCACCTTTATTTATATGACGAATATATTTAAGTAGCGACTTACACTCTCCGCGTTGACATAGTTCGATAGAGGCTTTGCCCCCACATGCTGGTATAGCTTAGGTTTTAAACTAAGAAATAGCTTCATCTTGTGTTTTGGACCAACCAAGCAATAAAGAACACATTTCCTTTTTTCTGCTGTGGTTAAGCATTGGCCATTAATCTCCAAAAATTCAACTAAGCCATTCATGGTTTTACTAGCCCAAAACTCTTGGTCTTCTAACAACCGAGCTATATCCTGTTTTTTGCTTCGTAGCATTTGCTTGCCTAGCTCAGTATTTAAGAACGCTTCAGACATAGTTTTAAGCGACTTAAGAGCAGACATGTATTGTGATCTAGGATTTATATCCTTTAGCTCCAATATTCTTTGTTGAGCTGCCACGTACTCGTAACTATTGGTAATGCTTGCTTTGTTAGAAATGCAATGGTTCCCGTCTTGATGACCATCAATTAATGTAGAAACAGTATCATCTATAGATAGGTTTTGATCCTGACGGAAATTAGCTAACTTATAGTAAGCGTCACTAGCTAACGTTACTTGTTTTTTACGTTTATTAGCTTTTAAATTCTTTTGGCGCCTTGCAGACAAGAATGATTTCCACTCTTTCGAGCAGTGCTCAACAACCCAATCCTTAAACTTGTCCATAAAAGCTTCAGGCATAGGGATAGCGTCTATCTTCAGCAACTCACAGGCTTCTAGTTTTTCCTTGGAGCTATTGTAGTATGGGCTATGCTTTTCATCGCTCCACACAGACATACTATTTTTTGCTGATGCAATATCCACATCAACATATTCTTCGTAATCAGCACCAAAGAACTCACTAGGGATCTCTTCAGATACGCACTTGTCGTTTGATTCGATATATGAACGAAACTGACTAACAGTTACTACGAAATTTTCTCTTTTAATACGAGGTCTAGAAGTCATAAATTCCCTATTGATTAGGACTGTAAACTCAATGAGCTGTGGTTGGTATTTCAGATCTTAACGCTAACTAATGCATCTCAGTAGACAATGGATATTGCAGCTAATTGGCAGGTTAGGTTAGATTTTGTATCGATAACGCTCCCATCAAGCACCGTCAGTAGCGGTCATTTGAATGGGCTTGTTATGCTTATCTGGTCGATACTCGAAATAACCTACAACATCAGGCCGACTATCTCTAGCATGTTCTTTTTTTGGCTCCCAATGAGCAGAGCCTTTAATTGTTCCGGGCGCCCTATATGCAAATAGAATTTGAACGGCGCTATTACTGTCTCTTATACACATCTCCGAGCCCACGAGACCGTACTAGATCTCG
>CAJXPG010000253.1 GCA_913057925.1 uncultured Colwellia sp.
CTCGGAGATGTGTATAAGAGACAGCTGAAAAATATTTAATTACAGGAACAAAGCCTTGAATGTTAGCAACAATCTTTGAGGATGACTTGATGAATTAGTACTAAAGTATCGCAGGGCAATAAGCAATTGTATTTCCACAGTACAAATTTCCACTTGTTTTTATTTTACTTTTTATCAAAAGGTTATGGTGTTTTTTAAGTACTGATTTACAGTTTAGAAACAAGTATTTCTTTGCTGTTTTTGGCGTGATGCTGCTATGATTTATATTGACTTTATAGTTATATCAGTCGTTAAGAATTATTATAAAATTTTGATGGAAATATCGTAGCTAGAATTAGTTACGTCGTAATGCAAGGCAATATTTTTAAGTAAATGGCATTGAGCAACATGTGTTTTTTAATGAGGTGTGTTTTATGTCGATGAATAAATCATTGGCTTGGGTAGTTTTATCAATTGGTGTTTTGGCGTCTGTCAAAGCCGAAGAAAACCCTATCATTTTAATCAGTTCAAATGCTCTGACTGGCCCTACATCAGCTTTAGGAATTAAGCTAACTCAAGGTGCGGATGTTTATTTTAACAAAATTAATACTCTGGGTGGTATTGCTAAGCGGCAGGTAAAACTACGTACCTTAGATGATGGCTATGTGCCTTTTCAGACGGTAGAAAATACTTATAAAGTTATAGATACAACTGATTTTTTAGCGTTATTCAACTATGTTGGCACGCCGAATAGTTATGCGGTACACCCCATAGTTACAGAGCATAAAATACCATTTTTAATGCCGTTTACTGGCGCTGAGTTTTTACGTACACCAGTTACATCTACTACTTTTAATCTTCGTGCTAGTTACCATCAAGAAGCGGCGGCGCAAGTTGAATATCTCATAACGCAAATAAAAGCTAAAAATATTGCGTTGCTGGTGCAAGCCGATAAGTTTGGCGCTGAGGTTGAAACTGGCTATTTGCAAGCAATGTCTAAACATAACTTGAAGCCCGTAGTAACAACGCGTTTTCGTCGCAACACCAAGGATATTGAACTCGCGTTAGCTATTATGATTGAGCATGATGTAGATGCTATAGCATTTGTTGGTACATACTCGCCATTCATAGCGTTAATAAATCAAGCTTATCAGCAAGACTTTAACCCGTTTTATAGCACCGTTTCTTTCGTTTCGAGTCATGATTTATTTGCCAATGTAAAAGTTCCAGCAAGAATTTTAGTCACAGAAGTTGTTCCAGACCCGAGAGAATGCATGTTGGCAGTTTGCCAAGAATTTCGGCAAGATATTAAGCCATATAAAAGTATTGCTGCAGAACAGGTTGTTTTTGAATGTTACTTAAATGCTAAACTTTTTGTTGAAGTGGCAAAGCTATGCCAAGACTCTTTGACACGTGCTTGCTTAATAAAAGAACTGTCAAAATTTGAAAGTGACTTTGGCGGCTTAAAAGTAAAGTTTACGCCTGATCAGCATCAGGGACTTAACAATATTTACTTTTCTTTATTCGACAATAAAAACACAAGATTACAATAATTTAATCACTTCTAGCCACCATATTCTAGTGTCTAGCGAGAGCAAATGATTAATCTCTTGCTATCGACGCTTGATTTATCTACAATACGCGACCTTAATTCAGCCTGAACTTTTGTTCCTTGCCTCAACTGGTGTTGGCTGAGCCAGATGATGAGGCTACAACCGTAAGGAGCTCGTAATGCGTCATTACGAAATCGTATTTATGGTTCACCCTGACCAGAGTGAACAAGTACCAGCTATGATTCAGCGTTACAGTGACATCGTCACTAATGCTGAAGGCAAAATCCACCGTCTTGAAGACTGGGGTCGTCGCCAATTAGCATACCCAATCAATAAATTGCACAAAGCACACTATGTTTTAATTAACATTGAAGCGCCTCAAGCAGCTATTGATGAACTAGAAACTTCTTTCCGTTATAACGATGTTGTTATTCGTAACATGATCATGCGCACTAAAGGCGCGGTAACTGAAGCTTCAGCTATGGCTGTTGCTAAAGAAGACCGTCGTGAAGAGCGTCGCGAAGTGAAGAAAGATGTTACTGAAGCGCCAGTTGCAGAGGCACCAGTTGCTGAAGCACCAGCTGCAGAAGAAGCTGCGAGCGAAGAATAAGTAACCAGTGACCAACTCTCTTTCTATGACAAGTAGTCAAGAGAATTGCTTGGTATTGACCGGACATGTGGTAAAGCCACCTAGAACGTCAACTAGCCCAGCCGGTATTAAGCACTGCCAGTTTTCAATGGATCATAAGTCTATTCAAAATGAAGCAGGGTTGAACAGACAAGCGTTTGTTCGAATACAGGTTGTAGCGACAGGTAATGTGTCACAACACTTAACTCGTGATTTAATTGAAGGCTGTAATATTAGAGTGACTGGTTTTATTAACCGTCATGAATCCAGAAACGGAAATCCGCTTTTGGCATTACATGCCCAACAAATTGAAATGATTTAATTTAGGCGATTTTATTTAACCGGTAACGACCCGTTAAATTAATAAAAGCCAATTTAGGAGAAATCCATGTCTCGTTTTTTTAGACGTCGTAAGTTCTGCCGCTTTTCAGCGGAAGGTGCTGCTGCAATCGATTATAAAGATACAGCTGTACTAAAAAACTATATCACTGAAAGTGGTAAAATTGTTCCTAGCCGTATTACTGGTACAAGTGCTAAATATCAACGTCAACTTGGTCGTGCGATCAAGCGTGCTCGTTACTTAGCATTATTACCATATACTGATTTACATAAGTAACCTAATAAGGGGTTTTGAAAATGGAAGTAATCCTTCTTGATAAAATCGCCAAATTAGGCGGCCTTGGTGACAAGGTATCTGTTAAATCAGGTT
>CAJXPG010000254.1 GCA_913057925.1 uncultured Colwellia sp.
GTCTCGTGGGCTCGGAGATGTGTATAAGAGACAGGTTGAGGAAATAGAATTGTCTAAGCTAAACCTTGCAAAGTTAAGCCTTGCTAAGCTGAACCTATCCAGCATCAACCAAAGACTGCTGAGCTTCATTATCTGCTCATTATTATCTTTTAGCCCAATAAGTCTTGCTGTGGCTGAACAAAGTAAAGACCCACAAGAGGCTACTACTGCTAAAAAAGATGACGGTGCTAGCGTAATAAAAAAACCGATACCGATTACTAAACAACATAAAAATGACTTGAAGCATTACTTACCAACAGAGCAAGTAAAGCCATTGTTAGCTGGCCCTGATGATTATATTACTTTAGTAAAACCCCATACTAGCTCAAATAGTAAGGGAGTCGCCATATTAATCCCTGAATGGCAACAAGGTGCAACTAACCCCAAGGCAATAGAGTTTCTTCGTAATGCTCTGCCAAAAGAGGGTTGGAGCACGATTGCTGTGCAGCCAAATAATAAACCTGAAAATTATCCATCACATGCCCTTACCCTTGAGCAGCAAAAAGAAGAGAATAAGTTGCTACTTGATGAATATAAGCAAAAGCTGAGTGCTATGCACAATGCGATAATGAATATTGCAAAAGAATACCCAGGCATAGTCCTGGTTATTGCTCAAGGAAACAATGCTGCTTTTCTAATAGATTTATATAGCCAAGAAGGCAGTCAGTTACCTAATGCACTGATTATGCTAAGCAGCTACCGACAAACTAGCCAAGCGCTTATCAATGGTGTCAATACAAGTTTTGCTCAGCAGTTGGCTTTAACAGAATTACCGGTGCTAGACTTATTTCTGCAACACGATAATTCACTGGTTTTAGCTAAAGCTGAGCAAAGAAAATCTATCGCTAAACAAGAAATGAAAGTTTATTACCGCCAACGCCAGTTAAATAACAGTACAACAGGTTACTACCCTGAAGAAGAATTATTAACTCAAATAAACAGTTGGCTCAAGGCGATAGGTTGGTAACAAAGATTATTTAAAAGACTGTTGTTTGCTCACCATGTCATAGGCAGCTTGGATATCCTGCGTTTTTTGTTTAGCACTTTCCATCATTTCAGGTGGTAAGCCTTTAGCGATAAGTTTATCTGGGTGATGTTGTGACATTAATTTTTTATAAGCTTTTTTGATCTCTTGTTTTTTTGCGTTTTTATCCACACCCAGTACCTTGTAAGCATTAGCTAGCTGTTGGCCACTAGCTTGGGTATTTTGACCTGCTTGCTGATTATAGCCTCCTCTTGATTGCTGCTGATGGAAGTTAGCGCCAGCCACAATCATTTCTAATAAGTTATCAAGCTCACGTGCTGAATAGCCTAAAAATTTAGCTATGGTGTGTAAAACAGATCGCTCAGCTTCATCTAATTCACCATCACTAAAAGCGACCTGGATTTGAATTTCTAAAAACATTAACAACAGATCATGCCTATTGCCCATTAAGCGCTTAAACTTAACTAACCTATCTTTAAGTGGGAAGCCTGATGACTTTCCTTCCCTGAATGCATCTTGAGCTTGTTGACGTAATTCACTCGTTAAACCGAGTTTATCCATATAAGCGCTGGCAAAAGCTATTTCGTGGCTAGTTACTTGCCCTTTCGCTTTAGCGACATGTCCCATAACTGAGAAAGTGGTATAAAAGAAAGCAGCTTGTCGTGATACTTCATCTTCTTTACCGCCAGAGGTGCCATTAAAATTGAAGCTTCGACCGCGGTCAAACATATGACCAAGCCATAAACCAAGTAAAGCACCAAACAAATTTTTACTCAGCATAAAGCCAAATAAGAAACCTAAAATTTTACCCCAAATATGCATGTTATTGCGTATTCCTTACAATCAAAGCGCGTATTTCTTAAAACCAAAACGAGTAATCAGCTTACACTTAGCCTGAACTTACCAATAAGAATTTAGTCTAACTGAAAAAATTGCTATATCATAAAGCAATTAGTCGTTAAAATACTTGATTCATCACTAGAATCTTTAAAAATTCATCATTCTCGGACAATAGATGCTTTTCTCCCGCACAATTAACCTTATTTTAATCGCATTACTCGCTTGCTTTCCAATGCTTGTTCAAGCGAATGTTGATATCAAAAATAAAGCCCCTGAAACCAAAATGATGATTTGTCCATTACCTGAGTTTGATGATATCTCTTTAGGTATGCCTAAAGTGATTGATGATAATATTCGTATCTCTTCTTTGCACGCCAGTATTCAACAAGATCAGCTCGCGCAATTTAGTGGCTCTGTTATTTTGGTAGATAAAAATCAAAAAATTATTGCTGATCAGCTGTCATTTGACCGGTTAAAAATGAAAATTGATGCTATCGGTAACATTCATTACCAAGGTAAACAAATCAATATTTTTGCTGACACCTTAAGTGCCAGCAAAGCAGAACGATATACTGAGATGACATCAGCATCTTATCAACTCGATGGCAACCCTGGTCACGGTAAAGCAGGTAAACTCTCTATCAATAATGAAGGGATGTTAATCTTAGAAGCTGTCTCTTATACACATCTCCGAGCCCACGAGACCG
>CAJXPG010000255.1 GCA_913057925.1 uncultured Colwellia sp.
CTTTTTAAAGATAAACCTTCAAATTAAATTTACACATAACAAGCAAATTAATCAGGACAAATAACAGTTGGTTTTTGCTCCTGCGTCGCCTATTTTAACCAACTATCATTTGCCCATTATTTGGGCGTTATAGGTTTCATAAGGATTGTGTATTTTGAAAGTTTTATTCTCAATTTTAATAGTGGCATTTTTGTGCATCCCCTCAAGTAGTTTTGCTAAAGATACTAAGAGTCACGCCCCCAAAAAATACGCGGAAAATAAATCTAAAAAGCCGATAAAGTTTAAATGTGACGGCAGGCAACATTGCTCTCAAATGAGAAATTTCAAAGAAGCTAAATACTTTATTCAACATTGCCCAAATACGAAAATGGATGGTGATAATGACGGTATTCCATGCGAAGGTTATAAAAAAAGGTAGGTGCAAAAACCTATAACACATATGAGCTTATCCCGCGTCAATAGACAATAGTGTTCTTTTAGCTGCCGTTAGGCAGCTAGTTGTTATCAATCAGTAAATTCGTCTTCTTCGCTATGTCGGTTAGTCGTTAAACGCTCGTTTACGGCAAACACATATTGAGGCTCTCTTAATGTGATCTCATCACTGCCTGCTTTTCCTCAATCCTTTTGAGGCGCAGGGGCACTAGACATTCATCGGTTAACCTTTTGCTGGCACTATTCAAGTAGGATGACTACAGGCTATTAAACAGGTTTCAGTTAGTTTCAGGCTCAGTTAAGGTGTAAACGAGTTTACTCATTGTTCTTATAAGGTAATGCGCACCAATGACGTGTCTAATCAAGACAAGGTGGCTTGAACTGCTTGGCATACTAATCATCAGTGAACATCGTTAAACATACTGGCTTGATGATTTCTGTGATGCTCTGTTTCATCCAGTTAGACGACCAGCTCACGCCATTGTGCGACTTAACCTTTTAAAAATTTCTTTTCATCAAATACGGTTTTATCCCTAAGCATGAAATAAATACAACGACCAATTTTATGCGCTAAAGCAGACAGTGCTTTGCCTTTACTCATGCGTCGTTGTAATTTATCAAGATAGTTTTTGGCTTTGTCATTGCCACGTAAATATAAAACTGCCGCTTCACTAAACGCCCACTTTAGGTGCCCATTACCAATTTTATTACCGCTAGTCCCATAAGTTTTTCCTGCTGACTCAGCTTTGCATTTCACTAATCGGCTATATGAGGCAAAGTTTTGTACTGATTTAAAGCGAGTTATATGACCTATTTCATAAAGAATTGTTAAGCCGAGTATT
Source organism: uncultured Colwellia sp. (assembly GCA_913057925.1). Taxonomy (GTDB): domain Bacteria; phylum Pseudomonadota; class Gammaproteobacteria; order Enterobacterales; family Alteromonadaceae; genus Colwellia. Next base: position 1,275 of record CAJXPG010000255.1, read on the forward strand.
TGCCCGATACCAGGAAAGCTGCGAATAATATAAAGATAAGCACCGTGATGTTGTTTGGCTTGTTTTTCAATAAAATATTCAACTTTAGCTAATTCTTTTGCATAACAATCAAGTAAGACCATATCGAGTTCAATAGTGCGTTGTACCACCTTGTCATCATAACTGTGGCGTAGGGTTTCTCGTGCAGAGCTGTTTTTTAAGTTGAGGTGTTGAATGGGTAAGTTATATTGACTATCAGTGTTGACCACATGGGCTTTAAGGCTAGCACCGTGTCTAACTACGCCGGTTCTTCTACGCAGTAAATCACGAGTGGCGCGCATTTCCCTGGGATAATTATAAGCAAGTGGGAAGTTGCCACCTTTTAACAGGCTAGCGATTTTATATGAGTCGATTTTATCATTTTTAGCTTTACCACCATGAATGGATTTCATGTAAAGCGCATGACCGAGAACAAAATCTACCTCGTGACTCTGGCAAAAATCACTGACCCAGTACCAACAATGCATGCATTCAACGCCAACAACGACATTGCCTATATAAGGTTCGAGTAATCGCAGTAAAGCTTGTGGATCTGCGCCAATCTTTTGATGAATAAGCTTATTTCCTTGTTGGTCTAGGATGCAAACATAAAGAATTTTGGCATGTAAGTCGATTCCGCAATAATATTTATGTAAAGTAGTATAGAATTTCATCGAGCTTTCTCCTTTTGGTTTCGTCGCCTTAAAGTTTAGCTAAACGCTAAACTTTGGGGAGAAGGCTCAATTAGTATCAAGCAAATTAATCAGGACAAATAACAGTTGGTTTTGCTCCTGCGTCGCTTATTTTAACCAACTGATATTTGCCCATTATTGTGGCGTTAGGTGTATCGGAGTATTCAGTGAGTGTTGAAGTAGAGGTTAACTTTTCAACTATCGAAAGACCGCCTCATAATTACCGTTATTTTGGTAAAGGTTGTTGGGTTAGAATCGAAACTAGTACATTTTCTAATGTTGCGTGTCTAATCGTATTTCCTGACAACAAAGAGTACTTTGATGGTGATACGGTTATCGTAAATTTAGAGTTTTATCCAGATGAACCTCACATTGAACAGCTAATATCAGGTGTAGAGTTTAAGCTTTCTATTGTTGGTGTAAATGTCGCTACAGGTAAGGTTTTATAACGTGTAGTGCAAGATACACCTAACAAGAATTTAAAGCGGGACTGCTAACAGTTTGCTCGGTTTCGCTTCGCTACACATTTTAGCAAACAATTATCAGCCCCTTAAATGGGCGTTA
>CAJXPG010000256.1 GCA_913057925.1 uncultured Colwellia sp.
ACATGGAAATATACATTAGACACCGTAAAATCCGACGGGCTAAATGATGGTGACTTGAAGCAAGAAGCCTTTACTGTTTCCACCTCAGCAGGTGATCACCACGATATCAACATTGATGTTCACGGACATACGGATGGACCCTCCTCATTGTTGCCTCCTCCTCCACCGCCCCCAGCGATGGCAGATACACCACAGAACGCAGATACTTTGAATGCTGATGTCTTAGAAGAGCCTGTACAAAATGTGGACGTTAGTTTTGATGATCCACAAGTGAAAGAAAGTGCAGTCACAGCAGAGAATACTTTAGCTGATGTTCAAACGTTATCTGCACCAGTTGATCACTACTTACAGATGGTTGGCATTAGCCAGGAACAATTGGCGCCACAAATAGAAAATGCTATGGCTGATGGTTTACCTGCTATTCAAGAGTTAGCGAGCACAGGTAGCGATGCTGACATGCTAGATATCAATCAAGTGGATGTATTTGCAAGCCCATTAGAGGATGATGATAAAGATGGTTTAAATCATGATAATTTATCTGTGCTGGATGATTCATCAGAACATCAAGCTATCGACCCTATTAATGATGACGATAGCTTGCATCAAGCATTAAATGATATGCACTCACAAATTTAAATTAAACTTTTTACGGTAAAGTTAACGCTATTTATTGTTAGATTTTATCGTAAGAAACAAGAGGAACTCATATGAGTAACCTATTTGGTTATAAAGTATTGCTTAAAAGGGCACTAACTAAACGAACGTTATCGAAACGAGCATTGTATTTACTTGGTGGCCTTACGTTAGGATTTACCTTAATGGCTTGTCAAAGCACCGAGCAAGAAGAGCAAACCGTAAATGAAGTGGCACTAACCACGTGCCCTGAAACTAGACCACAAATCTGTACCATGGAATACATGCCTGTTTGTGGCAGTAAAAGCGATGCAACTACGAAAACCTATGGCAATGCCTGTGGTGCGTGTGGTGATGTTGAAGTAACGGGTTATGTTGCCGGTGCTTGCGAAGCTGATGATGAAAAATAAGCAAACAACTGTGCTGATAAGCACAATGTTTTGGGTTTATCGGCTTGTAGCCAAACATCAGGAAAGTTAGTTGATAGCAGTGCAAACGAAAAAATAAGTTATCAACAAGCTGTTGAACGCGAACAAGCTATTGCCAAAAATAATCCTTGGCATGCAGCAAAGCTCAAAGGCGCAAGTTTTCGTGCTATCGGGCAAGAGCCTGCTTGGCTAATCGAATTTTATCCTCATGAAAGTATCTACCTTAGCCGAGATTATGGCAGCAAAATACAGACATTTAACTATCAAGAACCCGTGACGAATCAAGTTGAGCGCCGTTCAGTATTTGTGCTTGAAATTAATAATAAAAAGCAAGGTGAAGTGATTATTGAGGGTATTGATTGTACTGATAGTATGAGTGGTGAAAAATTTGAAAGTACTGTCATGCTTACTATTGACGGTAAGACTTTTAAGGGGTGTGGCAAGTCACTCTATTAAGCTTTCTTTCTCAAGAGAAGGCGACTCTATACAGTGAATCAAAATTCATTAAAGTAGAAAACGATACTGCCGCCATATAAAGAACTTCCCTTATTTAGGTTAATTCCTATGCCTATGTTATCAGCTAAATCAGTAAGTTTTGTCGTATCAATCAAAATACCAACGCCTATTTCATAAAAATGGTGAGTATTGAGTGACGATACCATATCGCCACTTATATCTGACCGTTGTAGCTTGATGTATACCGACTCAGCATGTGTACTATAGTGACTAAGGGAATAATGTAATTTCACTTTATTGTTAATCCGCCAACCTTGCGGTTTTGCCCCTTTGGTAGAGCTAGCACCTGAGAAAGTTTTTCCAATAAAGTAATCTAATTGGCTACTAAACTGCCATTTCCCCCATGTTTTCGGCTTGGTGTAAGTAAATTGAATATTAGGCTCAATAATAAGAGCATTCTCATCTAAATTGTAATAAATACCGTCTAATTGAGGTTGGAAATACAGAGAATTAGCATTGTTATATTGATAATCGTTATCGTGATGCATTAAGTAACTACCCATCCGCAAGCGCATTTTCCAGCGTTTAGATAACGGCATATATGTACTATAGGCCAAATAACCGGAGTAAACTTTATCAGTATTTTCATCGAGTACTTCACCAGAAGAACTTATTACTGATTGAGTGTTTGATTGTTTTATATAACTGAAACTTGCGGTAATTTTGTCTGACCACTCTTCGTCATTTTTATTAAGAACAAAATTATAGGGTAAGTTAGTAACACTGAGTTGGTTACGTTGGTCGATTGATTCGCTATTCGTTAGCTTATTGAATAAATGAGCTTGTTTAGGGTCCAATAATACTTTTGGATCAAAATTGCCGACACCTAAACTGATGGTCTCACTATCAGCTAAGATAACGCTTGTGGAAAATATTTCCTCTGAAATTTTCTTCGCATCAGC
>CAJXPG010000257.1 GCA_913057925.1 uncultured Colwellia sp.
GTTGGCTTTGGTATGATGCCGCTGTCTGAAGCTTTAGCTGAAGCACTGACTAAGGTGCAACCTCAAGCACAAGTTCAGCCGCCATCAGAAGCTTCTTCACATGCAGAAAAGCAGCAAAGCGAGCAAGTTTCTGGTCAAAAGCTAGCAGAGCAAGCGAAATCTGAGCCGGTAGAAACCGATTACCGTATTATTTACTGGTTGTTTGCTATTTTCACCCTCGGTTTGCTGAGCTACTTTGCTAGACCAACTAAAAAACAAGTTTGGCAAAGGCCGATTATTGAAATGGAAAAAGTGAAGTTAAATAAAGCTGCTTAAATTGGATAGTCAATAACGCTTGAATATCAGCGCTTTATCTATAGTCATTAAAGCCCTTGCAAATTTCTTTGTTGGGGCTTTTTTAGTTATTGACTACTATTTATCAGCGTTTATTCATGAATGCTATGGGGAATAAAAAATTTAACACTTGTTGTTTTAGTGTAACTCTGGTTGAATAAATTTAATTAAACACCTGTATGAATTTTTACTTGGAAGCCATGATTACGATTTATGTGACACAAAAAATACCTGCTCCGGTTGAGAAAGTAAGCCGAGTTTTATTAGAGCATCAAAAGCTGGATCGGTTTTTTAATGCCAACATTAGCTTGAAAAAACCTGAAAACAACGGCGAAATATCGGGGGGGAAAGGCGCCATTCGTCAAATTATGATTGGAAAAATTGTATTTTTTGAGGAAATTATCAGTGCAACAACACAGCACATTTGTTATCGCATTATAGGTAAGGGGCCTGTGTCTGAGCATCAAGGCGATATTCGCTTAACGTCAGTGGATGTAGATGATAAAGCCAGTCAACTTGATTATGTTATAACGTTCAAAAGCCCTCGTTGGTTACCAAGCTTTGTTCTAAAGTGGCTGGTTGAGCGTGATATCAAAAAAGCGATGGGGAAATTAGCACAATACTTCTTAACGCAAAACTCAATAACTAATCGTTCGGTTGAAGGTACATCGCTATGAGTGTTGAAATCATTCTATTGGCATTAAGCCCGATATTTATCACCTTTATTGCGTATGAGTTTTTTAAACACCGTAAACAATACGATATTAAAGATAGTTTAACTAATACCGCTTTAGCCCTTTTGCATCAAGGCTCAGATGCCATCGCATTAGTATTGTTGATGCCATTTTTTTATTGGCTGCATCAGTTTGCACTGTTTGATATTTCACTTAGCTTAACCACAGTCTTTATCGCTTTTTTGTTGCAAGACTTTCTTTATTATTGGTTCCATAAGGCATCACACCATATACACTGGTTATGGGCTGCACATGTTGTTCACCATAGCTCGACTAAGATGAATTTCTCGACTGCGTTTAGGCAATCTTTAATGTACCCCGTCGCCGGAATGTGGCTGTTTTGGCTACCTATGATTATTATAGGCTTCGACCCCAATACTGTGTTTACCGTAGTAGCACTGAATTTAGCTTTTCAATTTTTTGTTCATACTCAGATTGTAGAAAAACTGGGCTGGTTTGAAAAAGTATTTAATACGCCATCACATCACCGAGTACATCACTCTGTGAATAAAGCATATTTAGATAAAAATTTTGCTGGGGTATTAATTATTTGGGACAAAATTTTTGGGACTTTTGTGGAAGAAAATGTGGAAAAAAATGGCGCTTGCCGTTACGGTATTATTGGTCAAATAAAATCCCATAACCCGTTCTTTATTAGTTTCCATCAATGGCAGCATATGTTTAAAAGTGCAGTTAAAGCTAAGGGCGTTAAAGCTAAGCTTAGAGTGCTTTTTGCTTATCCAACAAGCTCTGTACCAACTAAGTCAATCCTTGTTAATAAAGATAGTGAAAGCGCAAAGGTATAACTTTAATAGCTAGTCTGTTAGAAAATAAAAGCTATGAGAAATAAGTCCCTCTAGCTCAATATAATAAAGCCTCAATAAATAATATTATGAGGCTTTTTATTTACTTTGATATCGATAGCAAAGTGTTTTTTATTACTTTCAATATCTTAAATCCGCTGTTAGTTAGCCGTTTTTAAGGTAACGTTGATAAACACGATATCGCTTGAGCATTACTGTCTGCTGTCCAGTTATAATTACCTGAAATCAAATAATAATCATAATGGTTACCCGCTGAATGAAGCGATGATGTCCAAGAGTAGGTATTAGGCTGCCAGCCAAGTGCACTATAAAAGTGAGAGTATGGAAACTGTGAATAATCACTGATAACTTGTTGGTAATACTGCTCTAAGCCAAAAGCATCGGAAGTATCATTAACACCATCAACAGGAAGAATCTTTCCTTGATTATTGCAACTATCTGCGCCAGTTTGCCAGTCGTATAAAGTCCATATAATGC
>CAJXPG010000258.1 GCA_913057925.1 uncultured Colwellia sp.
CCGGTACTGGTCATTTTTATACTACTGATAAGAATAAAAAGACTATGCCAGAGAAGATGGAAATCAAGAAATTTGATCCAAAAGCTCGTAAGCACGTTATGTACAAAGAAGCTAAAATTAAGTAATTAATTTTGTTTCTATTAAAAAGCCCGGTTTATACCGGGTTTTTTTATGCCTAAAGGAAAGTGCTAATCCGGTAATGGGCGATATTTGATGGAAATTTAAGTAATATAAAAGTCTGTTGTTATATATGCTTATCTTATCGGAACATTTGTATGAAACTATCTCGAACAGCTTGGAACAATGTCATTATTTTTTCAGTGATGATTATTATCCTATTGATTAATGCGACTAATGAGAAACTTTTTCCCGGTGAAGATAAAGCGAGTAAAGCAGAACAGTTTCTCTTACCTGAACACAGTGTTATTTTGACCCTTTTGATTGAGTCCCCAGCGAAACAGCAAATCCTGTTCGAACGCATTGGCCGCAGTTGGCAATTAACCTCAAAGGGGATAATGCTAGAGAAGACTGACTCACAAATCGAGCAAATGATGTTTGCTTGGCAACAGAGTATTGGTTTAGTACAAGCGGCAGAAGTTATTATTGATGAGAGTAGAGGCATTACAGTCGAGGTTGCTTTAGCCGGTGAAACTCAAGCGGTAACATTCACTCTCTACCCACTTACCGATCAATTATTAGTACACCAACCACAAGAAAATCTTTGGTTGGCATTACCACCAGCATTAGCACAGCAATTATTACCAATTAGTTTTTAGCGATTAGCAGATCAGTTAATCATAAATAAAGTTAATATGAGAAGAAATTATGCCTGAATTACCTGAAGTGGAAGTGTGCCGTTTAGGTATAAGCCCACATATAAAATCTCAAATTGTCAGTAAAGTTATTGTGCGTAATAAACGCCTTAGGTGGCCAATACCTGATGAGATTAGTACTGTGGTTGGCTTACCTGTAGAAAGTGTTGATCGCAGAGCAAAGTACTTATTACTGCGATTTAATAAAGGTACCTTGTTACTGCATTTAGGTATGTCAGGTGCTATCAGAGTAATTGATGAAAATACCCCAATAGTTAAACATGATCATTTCGACTTGGTCTTTGAGCATGGCAAAGTATTGCGACTGAATGATCCAAGACGTTTTGGCGCGGTATTGTGGTTAGAAAATGATGTTGATGAGCATAACTTGCTTACTAAATTAGGGCCAGAGCCACTAAGTGATGAATTTTCAAAGGGCTATTTATTTAATAAGGCCAAAAATAGAAAAGTGCCCATCAAAACATTCATAATGAATAACCACATAGTGGTTGGTGTCGGAAATATTTATGCTAATGAAGCGTTATTTGAAGCGGGTATTTTGCCAACGGTTAAAGCCTGTGATATTGAAGAAGTACGTTTAAACCAGTTAACAGATATCATTAAAAAAGTACTCAGCGCAGCAATTAAGCAAGGTGGCACAACGCTAAAAGATTTTACCCAAGCTGATGGTCGTCCTGGGTACTTTGAGCAATCATTGCAGGTGTATGGGCGAGCAGGGAAGTTATGTGTTAACTGCCAAACTATATTACTTGAAGTTAGGCAGTCTAATCGCAGTTCAGTGTATTGCCCTCAATGCCAGCAGGGTTAGTTCTTAACTTTGCTCAAGAGCCGCCTTTACAACGGGGTGAACAAATTGACTAACATCGCCTTGGTGAAGCGCTACTTCTTTCACTAAGGTAGATGAAATGAATGAATTTTCCTCGGCAGGCGTTAGAAATACACTCTCAAGCTCAGGCGATAAACGTCTATTCATATTGGCTAACTGAAACTCATATTCGAAATCAGAAACCGCTCGTAATCCTCGAATAAGGACTTTAGCTTGGTGTTGTTTAGCAAAGTCGACTAATAAGCCGCTAAAGCCAACTACTTTGACGTTTGTTAGATTTTGAGTAACTTGTTCAAGCATGGCGACTCGCTGCTTCAAATCAAAGCGAGGCTGTTTACTCGGGCTAGCAGCAACACCGATAATAACTTCACTAAATAATTTACTAGCGCGTACTATTAAGTCGCTGTGACCATTGGTTACAGGATCAAATGTCCCTGGATAAATTGCTTTTATTGTCATGGCTTTATGTTTTTTGAACGAATTAAAGGTTTAATTGTAAAGCGACAAGTAGTTAGCTGACAAGTTTTTATAGTGTGAACATCGCAGCTTGGCTATGGATCTGTCTCTTATACACATCTTGACGCTGCCGACGATC
>CAJXPG010000259.1 GCA_913057925.1 uncultured Colwellia sp.
ACTTTCTCGATGAAACGACCATCGCGAGAGTTACGGCTATCTGCAACAACAACCTGATAGAATGGACGCTTCTTAGCGCCACCACGAGCTAAACGAATGGTAACCATATCGTCCTCTATATATGTTAAGTGTTAAACGGATTTTCCAGACACTTCCTGTCGACAAGCGACAGAAAAGCTCGCGTATTCTACGCTTTTAGCGTTTTTTTACAAGCTTTATTTTTTTATAAGCTCGGTAAACACAGTGAAATTTGCGCGTTGTTTGAGCACAGCCCTTTAAAAGTGGGAAGATAAAATTTACACGGACTAATACTCGGGGGATATAAATTTATTAAAGCTGATGCACCGAAATTAACCTTGCAGCCAAGGCGGAGCTTGTAACAGTTGACTAAAAGCCTCTACATCAACAGGCCTGCTAAAGTGATAGCCTTGCATGGCATCAACACCTAGCGATTCTACAAACTCACGTTGCTCAACTTTTTCCACTCCTTCAGCGATCACTAGCAGGGAAAGTGCTTTCGCTAGCGCAACGATTGTTCTACTCGTGAGCACATCAACAGCACTGTGCGGTACATTGCTGATAAAGCTTCCATCAATTTTTAAAGTGGTAAGCTTAAATCGCGGTAAATATTTTAACGAAGAGTAACCCATACCAAAATCGTCAAGTACAAGTAGCACACCTAATGCTCTCAACTGCCTAAGTTGCACTATCGATTGTTTAGTATCTTGCATCAATACCTTTTCAGTAAACTCTAAGGCCAGGTAATGCGGTTCAAGTTGACTCTCAGCTAACACTGCAGAGACTGTCTCAGCATAATCACTAATCCCTAACTGCATCACTGAAAGGTTAATAGATACCGTAAGATTAGAGAACCCTTGCTGCTGCCAAGTTTTATTTTGCTTGCACGCCTGAGAAAGCACCCAATCACCAATATGACTTATTATGCCTATCTCTTCAGCAATAGGAATAAAGACATCAGGCGCTAAATCCCCTAACAAGTCATTATGCCAACGTAATAACGCCTCAACCCCGATGACACTGCCAGAGTGACTATCAATTATCGGTTGGTAATGTAGTTTAAACTCTTTGTTTGCTAACGCAGTTAACAGCTTTGTAGCAATTTTTTGTTTAGCATTAACCTTTTCTTGTAACTCTTTTGAGAAAAATGCCAAACTATTTCGGCCTTGCTCTTTAGCGAAACACATTGCCGTATCGGCATTTTTTAATAACTCTTTACTGTGTTCGCCATCAGTAGGATATGTGGCAATGCCGATATTGCTAGCAATGTGAACTTCTTGCATTGAAATTCGATAACATTTCTTCAACTTGCTTTGCACAGTTTCGGCAAAAGCACTGATATTTTCATTAGGCGTTTGCGATTCAAGCATAATGATAAACTCAACGCCTGTTATTCTCGCCAAAGTGTCGCCGGAGCGCAGCTCACTTGATAAACGTTTAGCCAGCTGTTGAAGCAATTTATCTCCGCCCTCATGCCCATGTTTGTCATTGACTGACTTAAAGTCATCGATGGCAATATATAGCACAGTGATTGAGGTGTTATTTCTTGAGGCTCTTGCAATAGCATGCTCTAAGCGATTTTCGCAAAGTGCTTGATTAGGTAAGTTAGTTATTTGATCAAAAAAAGCGAGCTGCTTGATATCTTCTTCTGCTTTTAACTGCAGCTTAACTTTCTTGCGCAGATAAAAGCTATAACGAGTCAATAGTATTATTAAGCCGGAAAATACAACAAAGGTTTTTGTTATTGCTTCAGCTAAAGGCAAACCGAAGCGCTCCGCGTAATCTAATGCAACTTGCGGTAGGTCAATGAACTGGGTTAACCAAAATAATAATGCTGTGATTGAAATGATAAAAACACTTTCAAACACCATAGCAAAGCGTTTAAAAAAACCAACCTTATCCCTAGTATCAGCTTGCAGTTTTTCTTGGTCTTTTTTTGCTTTTTTGTTAGCCATAACCTTAAACACCTCAATTGAAACTAGACATTTAATTGATAAACATTACCATCAGGTAATACCTAATCAACTTACCTTAGCAACAACTACGACAAACGCATGCTAAATCAGGCGGTTTATT
>CAJXPG010000260.1 GCA_913057925.1 uncultured Colwellia sp.
AGGCCGTTTATTATACAATAACGAAGGTGGCTTTATAAGGCTAAAGTTAAACCTAGGCTAAAGATATTTGCTTCTGAATCTAGATTAGCAACGTTAGAGTTGCGCTCTTCAAGATCGTAAGCAACCGTTACATCTAGGAAGCTGCGAGGAGAGTAAGTTGCCTGCACGCCATAAGCTGTATTAATGTCATTACGGTCATCTGCTGAGTTTTCGTACTCATCTTCACCGTAGCTTGCTTTAATACCAGCAGATACGAAGTTAGTGTATTCGTGATCCCAAGAAACAAGTGAATAAGAGCTATTGATAAAGTCACCCGCGCCAGATGTCTCTGAGCTTGCTTGAGAAGTTGTAACTGTAACAGTGGAGTAGCTTAGTGGCTGCCAAGTTAGGTTACCTTCCCAGTTAAGGTTGGTTTCAGTATCGATATCGGCTTGATCAAATTCACGCTCGCTCACACCAATTTTAAATTCGCCAGTGGTGGCACCAGAAATATCCCAGCTCGCACCCACAAGAACTGTATTTTCAGTTCCTTCACGATCTGAAGTGACTTGGTAATCGATATCTGTACTACTTACAGATAGTAATAAATTGGTAGCTGAACTTACTGTATAGGCCAATTTTGCGGCAACAGATACTTTGTCATGCTCACGGGTTTCAGTAACAGATTCATTGTTGTCATAACGCTTCTGGTAGCTCTTAGCAGAAAGGTCAAGATTAAATGGAGCAGACTCACTACCAAAAGTATAACCAATACCAGCAGTCACTTCATTGAACTCATCCGGCTTAGCAGAAACACTGCCTTCAGCACCCTTTGCAGAACCACGAGCATCGTGACCTACATTGTAAACCGCATCTGCAGTTAGTTGGTTACGGGCGTTAAGCTCATAATCACCACCAACAGATAGGTTTTGATCAATGTAATCGTCATCACTATTTTTGTCGTAAATGCCTTGCTCTAATGTGTAAGAGCTGCCTAGCTTAAACTGGCCCATGTCACCCTTTAAAGAAAAAGACGGTGCTACACGAGTAAGAGTAGAACTCACTACATCGCTGTTTTGAGCATAAATATTGTCATTGCTCTCGATAGTGGTTTCTACGTTAGGCAATAAAGTAAAACCGCTGCCCATGGCTACGCCAACAGGTTGAACGGCAAAAGACTGTGCACTAACTAAAGCAATGGCTAATGGGGATAGCTTCCAAGCACTCATATTGAACTCCAAAATTGAACGTATAAAAAAATCTGGGTGAATACTAAATGCAGTTGTGAACTTTGTCACCCTCTAATCGACCAAAAAAACATAAAAAACTTGATATTTATTTTTTAACGACTAAAGAAAATTTATTTGAAAATAAAAAAAACACTATTAGCACCCTTAATATCAAGCCTACTAATAAACCTGCCACTCCAAATGCACTATCTTGCCAATCAAAGTGCCGGGAGCTTATGAAAAATTGATGAAGCTCATCAAGTAACAGCGCCAATATCAATAATAGCAGGGTGAAAACCGTGACCCTGGCTTTTGAATAGCGACTATTATTAAGGCTCCATGCCACCGGCCAAACCAAAAAAGATAACAGTAAGGCTAAAATAAAATGCTCAATTTTATCACCACCCAGGCTCGCCTCTATAAAAGCAAGCTCTGACCTAAATACCTCTATTGACTTAAACATTGTTAAGGCTAACAAAAAAAAAGCATAAAAAACGAGCAGAAATAAATTTAGTTTACTTTTCATGGTCGCGTATTTTTATATTGCCTTCGCAATCAAGCCTTTCGATTTAGCTCATTACGGTTAATGCACGTGACTGCCAACAAACCCTTTAAAGACCGTTAAGAACACAATTCGTATATCCATCCAAAGGGACCAATTACGAATGTATTCTAAATCATGATCAACACGACCTTCCATTTTATCAAGAGTGTCAGTCTCACCACGAAAACCATTAATTTGCGCCCAGCCGGTAATCCCCGGCTTAACCTTATGACGCAACATGTAGCAAGAAATAAGCTTGCGATATTCTTCGTTATGAGCCACAGCATGGGGGCTGTCTCTTATACACATCTCCGAGCCCACGAGACCGTACTAGATCTCG